>NZ_CVLB01000003.1:0-300000 GCF_001049755.1 Brachyspira suanatina
GCTATTTGAATATTTAAAATTAAGAAAATCTATATTAAAGCAAAGAAATAAAATACATAATATGCTATTTATTAAAACAAACGGCGAGCCTTTGAATATAAATACTATAAGCACAATAATGCATTTCATTTCTAAAAAGACAAATACAAAAGTTACATGTCATTCATTAAGAAGAGGCTTTGCAACCGACATGGCAGAAAACGGAACTGACATTTATGTTATATCAAAAATGCTAGGACATCAAAATATAAATACAACCGTGTCAAGATATATTTATGTTTTGGCTGGTATGATAAAAGAAGCTATGGAAAATCATCCGTTTGCTAAGTTTGAATATGGTACGAAAAAAGACTTTACTAATTCGGACAAAAATATAAAAAGCGATGAGGTGATTGCAATAAAAAATATGTTTGAAGATTTAACAAACAAGATGAATGACATTATAAATCATCTGCCGAGAGAAACGGATATTAAAAAGGCTTGAAGTGTGGTACATCGTGCAAATTGCATTATGTGCAACACATCAATTTGCAGTGCAGACTGCATATTGCATTATGTAAAACACTGCATTTTGATGTGTGGACTGCAAATTGTATTATGTGCAACACTGCATTTTGCAGTATGCTACCCTGCAAAATGCAGTATGAATTTAAAGATAATTTAAAGACTTTTAAATTTAAAAAAAGAATAAGAGTTAATATATTTTAGTTTATTTAGAAATAACCTGAAAAGTTAAATCAGTTTTTGAAAACTGTTACGATAACATAATGCAAATATTGCCTTCAAGTCTTTAATAGAATAGCTTTATTTAACGCACAGAGGCTTTATACAAGGCTTTTTTTATTTAGGTATACATTTATATATACTTTACTAAAAAACACCGCTTAAGGCAGTATTTTAATTTTAAAAAAAATGTTTTTTTGTTGACTTTAAAATATTTTTGTGTATATTAGTTAATGCGATATAAAATTAAGAATGCCAATCAAAAAAGGTGTGAGAAACCTTTAGGCATAAAAAGGATATGGAATGAAAAAGCAAATAGTAATATTATGCTCTGGTATGTTGTATACTTTGAGCAAGTTTAGAAATAGTTCTTTAATAGCTAGAAATACGGTACAAGTAAGTAAAAGCTTTTTTCTCAATATTCTTTTACCTTGTATTTTATATCGCAATAAAAATATACTTGTACCGTTTTTCATAAATCTCAAATTCGTTGAAATTATTATTTTTTTTAAAATAATACTTAGATTTAATAAAAACAGCTATTTATTTAAATATGTAAAGTATTAATTTAAATTTTTTATAGAATTATTAATTTTTTATTTTTTTTATTCAATAAATGTTTAAATTATACAAAATAATATTTTTATTATAATTCAGGCAAATACCAAGTTATCCCTGTAGTAGATTCAAAGTATATAGGTATAGAAGAAGTCTGTCTTGAATTACCATTATTAATGTCCATTTCAAAATACCATTCAATATCTTGAACGGGAGTAATATAAAGTTCTGCATAAGCTCCCCAATATAAATTATGCTGTACTTTATAATATTTACTATCAGTTTTATATTTTCCTTTATAAACGGCATTGTATCCTAAAGAAGGTTCAACATAAAGAGATAGCATATCACTGTTAGCAGTTAATCCTAATACAGCAGCAGCAGTTACATTATAAGGATTTTTTTCCCATTTATTTTCTTTTTTACTATAAGTAGTATTTACAAGAGATTCTCCTGCTCTAACCATTACATCACTGCTGGCTAAAGCTGTATTATATGAAACTTTAATAAAAGGATTAATATTTACATTTCCAATTGTGCGGTTTAAGAAATATAGTCTAGTTTCAAAACCAAATGATTGAGCAAACATATCAAAATTATTTTTAACATTTTTATAACCTGACTGTCCATATTTTATGTATAATCTTACTTGATTGAATACATCTATTTCTGTATAGTATCTTATTTGTATATCTGTGCTTATTCCTAAATAGTCTTTATATTGACTGATAGTATATTTTCCGAAAGGATCTTTTGATGCAGCTATTTGTATAGGTATTGCTATTCTTAAATTATTATTTAAAGCATTGACCATAAGTACAGGAGTATGAACGCCTAAAGTGCTGTTATAATATGTAAAATTATATCCTAAGCCAATGCCGAAAATATCAGAAGTGTATCCTATTCCCATAGAAACAGTAGCATCTAATCCTAAATTATCTGTTTCACCTGAAATTATACTTCCCAATGATGTTACGGCATCTTGAGTTATAAGTCCGAAAGTACCTTTAATAGTATTGTTTCCAAGTACAAATCCTAATTGATCCATTCTGGCTCTTAATTGATTTCCAGCTGTAAGAAAATCAATCCAATCATCCTGATCGCCATACATACCAAAAACAGATGTACTTGCCATAGCCAACAAAGCAATAGCAGTCAATAAAATTTTTTTCATTTTCCTCTCCTAAAATATAAAAAATTATTCTCTTCTATATATAATAATTATTATATAATAAAATTATAAAATGTACACTTACTATAAATAAAAATATAATTATCTTGACAAATTTACTATACTTTTATAAAAAATTTAAACAATAAAAGGTGATATCTTAATGATAGATTAATATGTTTTTAAATTATTAATTTGCTTATTATAATTATATTTATTAAATTATCATAGATAAATAAATTTAAAAATCTGCTATTTTCTATATACAAAATAATATATATCAGTTTTAAAACTTTTTTATTTTTCTTCTATTATTTATATAGATTAAATATATAAGTTATATAAATAATAAAAAAGAGGCTGACTTATTAAAGGTCAGCCTCATTAATTTTCTTAATTAACTTTTAATTAATTGAAAGAAGGTAAATACCAAGTTATACCTGTAGTAGTTTCAAAGTATACAGGAACAGAAACAGGTGTAGTATAGCTATTACCGCTGTTATTAACATCCATCTCGAAGTACCATTCAAGATCTTGAACAGGTCTTACATAAAGTTCTGCATAAGCACCCCAAGATAATTTATGAGTAGAAGTTGATTCTATACCTTTTTTCTGATAACCTGTAAGAGTATAACCTAAAGAAGGCTCAACATAAAGAGATACTACATCACTGTTAGCTGTGATTCCAAGTATAGGTTTGATGCTAAATTCATAAGGACTTACATCATATATATCTGATTGTTTTGAATTATTATCTATGAAGTCATTATTCTTATATGAATATTCAGCTGTATAGTTTTTAGCAGCAGAACCTTTAAGAGCAGTATGATATTCAATTCTAACAAAAGGATTGATAGTTACATTTCCAACAGGAGTATTTAAGAAGTATAATCTTAATTGGAAACCTAAGCTTTCAGAAACTCCTTTAAAGCTTCCAGTATCAACTGTATTATTTCTATAATATACATAGAATCTTATAGCATTGAAAGCATCTATACCAGTATAGTATCTTAACTGTATATTGTCAAAAGCAACGCCAGTATATTTGAAATTATTGATTTTTGTACCATTTTGTTTATCTGTAACAGCTACTTGTATAGGTATAGATAATCTTAAATTGTTATTTAAGAAATTCATAGTTAATACAGGAGTATGAACTTGAATATCTTTATTTATATAAGTGAAGTTGTATCCTACACCTATTCCAAATACATCAGAAGTGTAACCTATACCAGCAGAAAGAGTAGAGTTCAAAGAAGTACCGCTTCCTGTATCAGATAGTATGTTTCCCCAGTTACCTAAGTTAATAGTATTAGCTCTGAAACCAACAGTACCTTTAATAGTACCATTACCTAAAACGAAACCTAATTGGTCCATTCTAGCTCTAAACTGATTACCATGAGTAAGGAAATCGATCCAAGAATCGCCTCTTCCATACATACCGAAAGCAGATGCACTAACTACAGTTAATATAGCCATAGCTGTCAATAAAACTTTTTTCATTGTTTTTCTCCTAATTTTTTTATAATCTTTTGACAGTGTCTATTGAGAGATTGCTTAAAAACTCAATAGACACCTAAAGATCCTCTGCATTTCATTATAGTGAAAAGTTATAAAATGTCAATACGTATGTATAGAATTATATAAAAAAATCACCATTAAAGAACATATTTACATATTTTTTTCATAAAAAATAATAATTTTATTTATATTAGTGTTGACTTTTTTATGTAAATTCATTAGAATAAAAGTGTTGGTAAGATATAGACATTAAAAAAAGATTGCTTATAATGTCTATAACCAATATTAGGAACAATAAAGATCCTCTAAATCCTTATTATTCCAATTGACACATTAGTAAAAACAGCATAATTTTTCCATTTAAATATCTGTTTTTACGGAGAATAAAGATCCTCTAAATCTTATTATTCTCACTGATTTTTTATAATCCGTTAGAATTATATAGATGTTCTAACGCATCTGGAAACAATAAAGATCCTCTGTCTTTGTTGTTTCCTAAAATTATTTTGGAGTTACTACTTACAATGAGTATTAACTATATAAAATTTTAGGAGAAAAACAATGAAAAAAGTTTTATTGACAGCTATGGCATTATTGACTATAGCTAGTGCATCTGCTTTCGGTATGTATGGCGACAGAGATTCTTGGATCGACTTCCTTACTCATGGTAATCAGTTCAGAGCTAGAATGGATCAATTAGGTTTCGTTTTAGGTAACGGTACTATTAAAGGTACTTTCGGTTTTAGATCTCAAGCTATTGGAACAGCATTAGGTAATATCATTTCAGGTAATACTGGAAATGTAGATTTAAAAACTACTATTTCTGCTGGTATAGGTTATACTTCTGAGCCTTTCGGTATTGGCGTAGGTTATAACTACACTTATGTAAATCCTAGATTAGGCGTTCATACTCCTGTACTTATGATCAATGCTTTAAACAACAACTTAAGAATAGCAGTTCCTGTTCAAATAGCTGTAAGTCATGATCCTTTCAATGATTCTGCTAAATTCCCTTATTCATCATCTACAAAAGATTATATGGGTATAAGCACTGATATACAATTAAGATACTATACTGGTATAGATGCTTTCAATGCTATAAGAGTATACTTCAAATACGGACAAGCTGGATTTAAAACAGCTAACGGAGCTAGTGAGTATTTTGCTCAGTCATTAGGTTTTGAAGCTAGATTCTATTTCTTGAATACTCCTGTTGGAAACGTAACTATCAATCCTTTCATCAAAGTTGTTTATAACACAGCTTTAAAAGGTGTAAGTAGAACTGTAAGAGCTGGAGAAGCTGTACAAAATACTGTTTCTGGTTATGATCCTAATTCTAAATTAGATGCATTTGCTGGTAGAAACATTGATAAAGATTTCAAATGGGATTCAAATCCTTATGATGTAAAAGCTCAGGCTGTATTAGGTATCACTGCTAACAGCGATGTAGTATCTCTTTATGTTGAGCCTTCTTTAGGTTATCAAGCTACATATTTAGGAAAACACACATCTGCAGATCCAGATTTAAATATAGATTCTAAAGTACAACATAGCTTAGCTTGGGGTGCTTATGCAGAACTTTATGTAAGACCTGTTCAAGATCTTGAATGGTACTTCGATATGGATGTTAATAATGGCGGTACAAGACAACCATCTAATATCCCTGTATACTTTGAAACTACTACAGGTATAACTTGGTATTTACCTGCTTTCAATTAATTAGAAGTTAATTAATACAGATCAATGAGAGGCTGGCTTTAATAAAGTCAGTCTCTTTTTATTAATTTAGTATTCATTAAAAATATTTGTTTAATATAAATGGGAATCCAAACTATAAAAAATATTATGATATACTTTTATAAAGTCTAATTACACTAAATATCATGTGTAAAAAACTAGAATATTTTATAGCTTTCTACATATATTCTAGCATCTTCGCTTCCATTAAAACGATTAACCTTTAATTTATAAATAATATCTATATAATTAGAAGACAGTAATTTTTGAGCTTCTTCATCACTTTTATCCCACATAATGGCATTGACTTTTTTATTATCCTGCAATAACTCAAGTCTTAAATGTGTCTTATTATTTTTTTTCATTTTATTTATGCTGTTCACTTTTACATTTTTAGACATAAATAAAGGCTCCTCATTACCGAATCCGTAAGGCTCAAACATTTCCAATAATCTTGCAAACTTTATATCTATATCTTTAAAACTAATTTCCAAATCAAATACATCATCTTTTTTTTCAGTTTGGAAATTCTGACTCGATGCATACTTTATTATCTTACTTTGAAACTTATCAAAATTATCAGTATTTAAAGTAAATCCGGCAGCATTCTTATGTCCTCCGAATTTAGTTAAATAAATATTGGCATACTCAAGCATATCTCTGGCATTATCATCTCCCCTACTCCTTATACTGCCTATGCAAATACCGTCTTCGCTCTCATGCATAATTACAGCTGTTTTACCATATTCGCTTAATACCTTTCCTGCAATGAGTCCTGTAAGCCCCTGCTCTATCTTTTTACTTTTGACAACTATAATAGGAAGTTTCAAACAGCTATTAGTCTTTATATATTCATTTACAATACTGAAATTAGACTCTGTCAAAGATTTTCTAGTCTCATTCATATTATAAACTTCATTTGATAGGCTCAAAGCTTCCTCTTTTATCTCGCATGTAAGAAGTTTCAAAGCTGTTTCAGGGCTTCCCATTCTTCCTGCCGCATTTATAAAAGGAGCAAGTCTCCAGCTTATAGCCTGAGTATCTATCTTTGTATTCAGTAAATTGATTCTCTCAAGTATTATATTGTATCTTATATGACTAGGCTTTTCTAATTCCTTCAATGCACATTTCACATAAGCCCTATTTTCTTCTATAAGAGGAACAACATCAGCAACACTTCCAAATAATACAAGTATAGACTTTTTCTTTATATAACTCTGAAGCTGTTTCTGACTTATATAAAATAGTCTTCTGAATATTTCCATTTTTATAATTAAATCTCTATAGGCTATATCATCATATCTATAAATATTAACATTAAGAGCCAAAGCAAAATCATCCAAAGTCTTTGTAGTTTTTACATTAACATTACCATATTTAGCACCTAATTGAAGAAGGTCATATACATTGTCATATTCAGGCAAATATATCTCATACCTTTCATAAAAATTAAGAAGTTTCTTTAATCTCTCCTCTCCTCCTGTAAGCACCAATACACAGCCGTCGCCCTCAAACATATAAGTAGCAAGCTCTTCAAGCACCTCATCTTCACTCATAAGCTCATCATAATAATCAGCATATATTGATTTATAGCAATTATTATCATTAATAAGCTCAAACCCGAACACCTCATCGCTTATAACAAAATTAGTAGCCTTCAAAGCCCTTATTCTTTTTAATACATTTTTTGACTTATCAATATCATAATCCAATACTATTATATCCTTATTATATAACTTAGTATAAGAAAATACGAAAGCCTGCATAAGCTTAAAAGCAACCGCACAGCCTGAAAAGTTCTTTGATACAAAACCTGTATTTGAAATTTTAGGATTAAATACAGCATAAGCATTCGGAAGTATTTCCGGTATATCATGGTGATCAGTTACTATAATATCTATTGATAAATCCCTTGCAAACTCTACTTCTTCAGCATTAGATATTCCGCAGTCCACTGTTATAATAAGGGTTACTCCTGAATTAGCATATTCCTCTATAACTGCCTTAGAAAGTCCGTATCCTGTTGTATGATTGGGTACAAATGCTTCAACATTCTTTGTAACTACTTTCAATGTATTATATATAATAGATGCTGCTGTTATACCGTCTGCATCTTTATCACCGTATACTAATATCTTCTCATCATTTTCTATGGCTTCTTTTATTCTGTCTACAAATACATTAACATCTCTTATATTAAAAGGATTAGATAATGAATATATATCCTGAAAAAAGAAATCATAAATATCTTCTTTGGAAGTTATGCCTCTTAATTTTAAAAGCTCTAATATTGTTGTATTTAAGTTATTTATATCCATAATTTGTCTTTATCACTTATTTAATAATAAAAAAAATAATATATTCTAATATCCTAAAATAGTATATTTTATTTATGATATTCTTTCAAGTGGTATATATTTTGCTATATTTATAATTGAGTTTTTTCGATATTAATATATCATAAAATAATAATATAATATAAGGTTTTAATTTATGGCTGAAAAAGATATTAAAAACTTTTTTAATAAAGCTTATGATGCTTTTAAAAGTAAAAATTATAAATTAGCAATAGAATACTTTTCTGAAGTTATAAAACTAGATTCAACCATTTACGAAGCATACTATAACAGAGCAAATGCTAAGGCAAATATAAATGATGAAGATTCATATAAAAGTGCTGTAGAAGATTATACTTGGACTATAAAATTAAATGATAAATTTGCAGCTGCATATTATAACAGAGGAATAATGAACAGAAGTTTGGGAAATATAGAAGAAGCTTTAAAAGATTTTGATAAAGCAATAGAACTTAATTATAATCTTGAAGAGGCTTATTATGTAAGAGCAAATACAAAAGCAAGCTCTAAAGATTATAAAGGTTCTATAGAAGATTATAACAAAGCTATTGAAGTTTATCCGCATTTCGCTGATGCATATTATAACAGAGCATTGTCAAAAAATGCATTGGGTGAATATAAAGAAGCTATAAAAGATTATGACAAAGCCATAGAATATAATTCTCATTTCATTGATGCATACAATAACAGAGGAAATGTAAAAGAAAAGCTCGGTAATTATAATGAGGCTATAGATGATTATACAAATGCTATTCATATTAACAGAGAATTTGCAGATGGATACTTCAACAGAGCAAATGCTAAGTTTCATATAAAAGATTATAAAGGTGCTGTAGAAGACTTTGATGAATTAATAAAAATAAATCCTAAATATACAAAGGCGTATTTAAACAGAGGTATAATTGCTATGACTATGGAAGCATATCAGGAGGCTATTAAAGACTTTGATAAAGTTATAGAATTAGATACAAACATTGCCGATGCATATTACAATAAAGCGGTTGCTCTTAATCATTTGGGTATATATGATGAGGCTATACTTTATTATGATCAGGCTATAAAATTAAATCCGAATTATTCTGAAAGCTATTTCAACCGAGGAATATCCAAATCAAAAACTGCCTATATGAAAAAAGAAAAAATAAATGAAGATGAATATAATAAATTAGTTAAAGAATCAGAAGATGATTTTGATAAAGCTTATGATTTAGCTAATGAACATATAAAGCATATAATATCAGAGGGGCTTAAAAAATTGGCTTTTCTTAATATGGAAGCTGCTGACAATTTTTGTAAGAAGCATGATATAAAATAAGAAATATATTTTTCTATTATTGGGCGGTAATCAGACAACAAATTTAAAAAAATCTTGGGTGGGTAGCTGTAAATTATAATTTGGCAATAATAAAAAATAATAGTTTTGATGGCAGATTGAAACTATAAATATAAAGGGTGGGCAAATGTAATTTAGGTTTTAAAATTTAATTACATACCCCGCCCTTTATTCTTTAATACTATAGTTTGAAATTTTTAATTTATCTATTTTTTAAAGCCTGATTATAAAATATAAAACTCGCCCAAGCTTTATTTAAGTTAAAAAAATATTAACCTACTGCAATTTATATTTTGCAGTAGGAATATTAAAAATTACTTACCTAATTCTTTTAAAACTTCATTAAAGGCTTCTACAACTTCTGACACTTCTAAACTTCTCCACTCTTTTAATTTATTTTCTCTTTTGTATTTTAAGAATATTTTATTTCCTGTAAAAATAACATGATTATTAGGATAATGAATATTTAAAGAATAACTAAGCCTATTCAAACGCATTGATTCTGATCTTAATGCCTTTTTGATAATATAAAAAGGACATTTTACTTTTACCATAAAGCCATTTGCATCCTCAAATACCACTCCCTCATAATCTATACTAAAATCATCAACATATTTATGAAGCATTAGTACTACATATTTATTATATTCATCTTTTGAAATATCATCTTTAGGAGCTTCAAATATTTCTATTCTTTCCTTTACTTGAAATTGCTCTGTTATATCTTTACTTGATAATTCTTCATAAGAAAGTTTTCTGAAACTCTCCTCATTGTATATCACATCAAGTAAAATCAAAAATGATTCATTATAAACTATAGGGTGTGCTGAATCTTTTAAATGTATACATTCAAAAACAAATGTAGTATTATTTTTATTGCAATATTCTTTTATAAAATTTTTATTTTCTTCAGTGAGTAAACTTTCTGCCCAAGAAGCCATAGTTGTTCCTATTGAACTTTTGGTTGCATATATAAGTTCATCTCTTGTTTTATCTAAAAACACTAAAAACAAATATCCATTATATTTTTTATAAACACTCACAGGAAACTTTATATTATTTTGCAAGGCTTTTAATTTTGTTTCTTTAACTTCATCATAATTAAAGAATTTATCATAACTTCTTCCTGCTATTTCATTTGTTTCATTGTATCTGTATAATCCTCTAGCTTTGATAGTTTGTTCATTCCATAATCTTTTATAGAATACTCTGTCTGAAAAATTAGTGGAATAAACTGTATCATAATATTTATGACGAACAAGTTCGCTGTCAGTTTTTTCTTTGCCAAATAAGTTTTCTATTTCTCTGTCATTTTTATAACTTTCAATAGACATGTCTTTTAAATTAAGAATTATTAAATCCTCTCCATATTCCACAGAATTTTCTATACAATAGGCATTATCATTTATTTTGCATAGATTATCTTCCAATTCTTCTTGAAGCACATTTCTATGTCCGAATATCTGAATAATATCTGAATGATTATTTTTAAATTTATTTCCTACTTCTATATAAGATTTATAACTGTTATCATCTTCACTATATCCATAAGTTACAATACCATTCAAAAGTGATGCTGGAATATGCTCATACATTTTATCTACACCTGAATGATTAATAAAAAATTTCTTTCCTTTAAAAGTGAAAAAATAATAAAGTCTGAACTTCTTATAAAAATTTCTTATTCTCTTTTTATAATTATTTAATTCGCTTTCATTAAGTATTTTTTCTTCTACAAGATTATCACTATCATCTTTTACTTGTTTAGTTATAGTAAATGCTTTTTTTATTTCTTTGTATGTTGTTTTATAAAATTCCTGACTTGTAACTTTTATATCATTGGCAAAGAAATTTATATTTACATCATGATTTCCTTCAGTAAAATAAACATTATTTCCTATATCATTATTAAGAAAATAATCAAGTAATTCTTTTGACTTTGAGCCTCTATCTATTAAATCGCCTACAAATATATAAGCTGTTTTTTTATCCTGAAAATAATTTTCTTTCTCTAAAAATTTTCTAAACACATCATACTCACCATGCAAATCAGGTATCACTTTTATATTATCATACTTTTCAAATTCTGTTTCATTAAGATAAAAGCTATCCCATTTACAAGCCTCAAGCAATGCAGTTTCCGCACTATCATAATCTGAAGCTCTAAAAATATTAGCACCGCTCAATTTGAAATTTTTCATACGCATAAAAAAGTCTTGTATAACTTCTTCCGCTATATTACCGCCTATTTTTCTTTTTCTAACATTTTCAATGCATTCTTTAAGCGATAAATGATCAAATAAAACAGCTATAATTCTATATCCGTATTTTTTGGCAAGCTCTGTAATACTATTAAGATTAAAAAGCCCTGTACTATCTAATATGGTAAATTGACCTAATCTAAATCTATTTTCTAATATGCTTAATATTAAATTATTCCAAATATAAGCATTGTCTTTTTCAGAAATAGAAAGCCCATTATATCCGTCTGGAAAAACACCTGAATATAATATTCTTAAATTATCAGAACTTACGCTATAATAATCAATATTAGTTTTCTTTATAGTATAACTTTTGCCGCTTCCTTGAGGTCCTACTGTCAATATCAATACTTTCATTATAATTCCTAATTTACTTGATATGCTTACTTATTATTTAATTTATCATAAATATCATAGAAATATCTTATAGAAGAAATTATCTCTCCGCTTTTACACATCTCTAAATATTTTTCTCTATTTACTATCATAGCATCACTGACTTCATTTTCCTGCAAAACTAAATCCTCAATATTAACATCTCTTCTAAACATATAAGAATCTACTATTGTATTTGAAAACTCAAGTACAAAAGAAGTTAAAAATACTGCCTCATCTTTTTTGAATGATAATCCAATTTCTTCTTCAAGCTCTCTTAAAGCTCCGTCAGAGCTATCCTCTCCGGCTAATATAGAACCTTCTGTGCATTCCCACATGTCAGGACATACTTTTTTACTCTTATGTCTTTTTGTGATTATAACTTCATCTTTACTATTAACTACCCAAGCATGTATAACTATATGATAATCATTTTTATTTAACGGTATTCCTCTCTGATGAAATCTTCCTGTTTTATTTTTATTAATATCATATATATCCCAAATCTCTTTCATAAACTTTTACCAAACTTTTCAAATATATTTAACAATAAAAAAAGCCTCCTTAAAAGGATGCTGCTTTTTAAGGGGGCTTTCATAAGTTATCGGATTGCTATATTATATTATTTTATAATATAAATTTCAAGGCTCTTAGTATTTCATAATAGTCATTATTTTCAAAAATTACCGTAGTATCATTAATTTTTTTAGCTCCGGGGTAAAATGATACTTTATGAGCATAGCCATGTTCCTTATAACATACCTCTAATTTGAAATTATTAGGCAATTTTAATAATTTACCCTTAAAATCCTGACTCAAAGCCTCTTTAGTTTTCTCTTTAATCATCTTAACCATT
Source organism: Brachyspira suanatina (assembly GCF_001049755.1). NCBI lineage: Bacteria > Pseudomonadati > Spirochaetota > Spirochaetia > Brachyspirales > Brachyspiraceae > Brachyspira > Brachyspira suanatina. The sequence goes on from NZ_CVLB01000003.1 coordinate 12,893, forward strand.
AAATTAGGTGAATAATTGATAGTAGAATAACCTATACCCTCTTTAACTGGAAGAGTTACCAAATTAGGGTGATTAGGCTGCATATTTTGTGCAACTTCGCATAATCCCTTATCGCCTGACAAAAATATTGTAGGTACTTTTCTATAAGCTGCCGCATAACTAAAAAACATAAACTCGCTTGCCAAAACTTCATTAAGCTTTACATAAACATTTCTAGTGTTCATAGTATGTGAAAGCGGATTATTTCCTATAGAAGCTGCATTATGATATCCAATAAACATTACAGCATCAAAGCTCTCATCAATACCTTCTACCATAGAATAAGGATCTCCGCTCCATCTTCTATGTATTTTCACGCATTCAGGCAAAGCAGTTTGATCTATATTCATAGCAGAGTCATGTGCATCTTTTACAAATATTTCTTTTGCTCCTGCATCAATAGCTCCCTCACATGCTGCATTAACTTCTTTAGTCATTTGAAGTGTATGCTCTTTATAAGTTAAACTTCCTGCATCAGTATCAGGCCATTGTGTAGTTGTGGTAATTCCTTCGATATCCGCACTAATAAAAACTTTCATAATAATTCCTCTAATATTTAAAAATTATTTTAATGATTAAAAACTATATTATATTTTTTATTTTATTCAATATGTTAATCATTGATTTTTTTATTGTTTTACAGCTTTCAATATACTAACTATAAAAGGTTTCATTTTTATTTATATGATGTAGAATATATTTTATTAGTAGTTTATAAAACAATTAAATAAATTTCAAAATTTATACAACCATATTAGTAATTTATTATTTTTTATAGTTTATTTAATACAAGGATATAATATATGAAAAACAATATAAATGAACTTATAGAAAAAGATGAGAATTTTGACATAAGTAAAATATCTATGTCTGCTTTATATGTCCAACTTATAAATGTACTATTACATAAGAGAATAGAAGGAGATAATAAAGTTACCTCTTTTTATCTAAATAGTGTTATTTTATTTTCATCAAGGAATTATAGAAAATTAATAAAATTGTGTCATAAAGTTTTATGTTTAAATAAGCAAAAAAAAATTAATTTAAGTATAATGGAAGAAGAATATTTTTATGGATATATACTTACATCATATTTATATACTGGTCAGTATAAAAAATGTATAAAATATGGGCATAGATTCTTAAATATATTAAATAATGAAAAAAATAAAATTGTTTTTTTACAGGATAAAATGGCTTATTTTCAAATAGGACTGTCAAATCTATATTTGAAAAATTATTATGAAAGTATAAAGTATTTTGATAAAGTTATTGAATTAATGAAATTTGATAAAGAAGTTGAAAATATGATTATAGGAAACTTTGCAATACCTAATTACAATTATGCTTATCGATGCAAAGGTATGGCATATTTAAAAATAGGAGACTATATAAAAGCTATAGATAACTTTAATGAAGATATAAAAATTAATGGTAATAGCGGTGTTGTTTATTATTATAAAGGAATAGCTTATTTCTACATAAAAAAATATGATAAATCAATTGCAGAATATCAAAAATCTATTAAATATTATAGTAATAATTTTGATAATAAAATATTTGTTTACAATGCTTTAATCAGAACATTAATAAAATGTAATAAGTATGATGATATAATTAAATTGCATAAAAGCATATGTAAAAATATATTAAATACAAAAGTTACATTAAAGTATACCTTTAATTTCTTTACGTTATTTACACTAATATTTGATACAATAAAGAATATATCAATAGATCAAGAAGTTATAAATAAATTAATAAATACTAATTTTGAAAATCAAAAATCATACTTTCAAAAATCAAATTTATATAATTATACCAAAGTTAATAAAGATACATTAAGAAATATATTAAATAGTCAATTATGGCTTAGCAATTCAAAAACTTTTAATGATCCTATTGACCCATATATAAAGAAAAATACATATAACAAATTAAATGATTATATATTAGAAAAAATAAAAGTTGCTTGTTTAACTACACAAAATGATAATACTTTAATGTGGAGTCATTATGCTGATAAACATCAAGGTATTTGTGTAGAGTATGACATAAGAAAAATTATAAATAAAAAAAATATAGTAATAAAAAGAATTAATTATAGCAATAAAATGAATATTGATGATTTTTTCATTAATTATTATAAGAGTATTTTACAAAACATAAACATTGAAATAGATAATTATTCAATAAATAATATTACAGATTTATTTACAGTAAAATCTAGAGAATGGAAGTATGAAGATGAATATCGTATACTGTTTTATGATAAAGAAAATAAAAATACCAATGGAACACTTATTAATTTGCCAATAAAAAGTATTTGTTTCGGTATACAGACATCAAAAGAAGATAAAAAACTTGTATACAATTTAGTTGAATACATAAATGAAAATAACAGAAATAAAAACGGTAAAAAGTATGAAAGAATTAAATTATATTATGCTGAACTTGATGATAATGAACTTTTTAAGATTAATATCAAGCCTTATAAACATAAAAATAATAGTTAATATATTAAAGAGTTTTATTTATATATTTACTGTCTATATCATCTATCATCTTGTTAAATTTTTCTTTAAGCAAAGCCCTTCTTTTCTTCTGCCACATAGTGTATATAGCTATAATGTAGCATATTAAAGATACTGTCATCATAAACAAAAATCCAACAAAATATGAGAAATTAGAAGCCAAATACCCCATTACAAAAGGTATGAATAAAGCAGCAACACCTGTCAAAGCCTCATTAACAGCAACATTTCTAGGAGCATTATCCTGGTCCGCCAAAGCATAATAAAGACCAAAGAAATAACCGAAACCGCTTACAAAACCCAAAAACATAAACGCTATTAAAAATAACCAGAAATTCCTAGTGAATGTTATTAAAAGCAAAGCCGCAGGAGTAAGAAGACCTACTATAGTAAATACTCTCTTTTTCTCCAAAAATCTCAAACAAAAAGCAGATGATAAAGAACCTACAGCCATAAAAGCTGATAAACTTCCTACCAATAATGAAGAATCTGCCTCAGAAAAACCAATTACCTTTATTCCATAATCGAGAAACATAAATCTTAAAGTATGCAGTACCATAGCCCCTACAAATATTACAAGCCAGCCTATATGCACTTTATATCTAGGAGCACGCATAAAAGGTATATTCCATTTTATCTTTTTGTTGTTAGCCTTAAATCTCAAATGTCTTGAAAGATAAAATAGTATAAACATTATTACACTTACTACTATAACGAAGTAAAAACCTAATTTATAATCAAATTTATATATAAGCCCTGTAACTGTAGGACCAACAGCAAAACCTAAAGACCAAGAAAATATAAATAAAGCCCCGCTTAATGTAACAGGCAAATCTTTTGAAACTACATCTAATGAAGATTGAAAGCATACAAAAAATATAGTAGCACAGCATCCGTATAAAAATGAATAAAATAAAGACATTTCAGGCGGAAGAAATATCAAACAAGCAACCGCAATGATAAGCTGAAGTATAGCTTCAACATATATTAAATTTGTATAATATTTCTTTTGTATTTTGATGCGTGAGAAAGTGCCGGCAGTAAGCATCATACCCATACCATAAGAAACCCCAAGCAATGATACAAAAAAAGGACTAGCTCCTGATATAGAAGCATTTATAACTAAAACCGTACTGAATATGCTTGAGCATAAATAAAGAAGAAACGGCATAGAATACACCAATATAGTCATTATTATTTATTCCTAACAATATATTATTTTAATGATGAAGTATTATATATATTATTTATAAAAAATGTATATCATTTTACAATTTTTTTATTTTTTTGATTAATTATTTTTATTTTCAGATAATAACTTATATTATCACCATTTAATAAAAAATAAAATTACACAATGTATTGATTTATATTGATTAATTTTATAAAATACTCCTAATTATATTTGATAATTCAATAAATAAAATAATTTGACCGATAATAAATTAAATTAATTATTAGGCTTTTAACTATGTATAAAATTTGTTATGCATCCATAATAATCATGCTGCTCATTACATCATGTAATGATAAAAAATTGGAGAGTAAACAATACAGATTAAACATAGAAGAAACAAATGAAGTAATAGATATAAAAAGCAGAAGCTTTGATGGAATAAGCTTAATAAAAAACAGTTCATTTACAGCGTATCCAAATATAACAATAAATGAACTTTTATCACCTTTTAGCTCTGTAGAATGGCAGGACTTTATATCTGAAGATGATTATAACCGTTATATAGATATAGTAGCAAGATATGATACTAATGAATATATAATACAGTTTCAAGTAACAGATCAGTACAGATGGGAATTGTATGCATTTGAAATAAATAAAACACCATATACTATAGATATAGTAGCAAATGAATTATATAAATTATATACAAATAAATAAAGAATCATTTCAAATATAATAAAAAAAGCTGACTAAAAAATCAGCTTTTTTATTATCAAATATTTAATTCTAATTTAAATTAATTAAATGCTAAAGATATGCTTCCTCTTTTTATATCTATAGGACCTGCTATATTTCTAGATAATTTAATTTGAATAGATAAACTTCTATCTATATCATTACCTGTAGTCCAATCATTTTTCTGAGGCTCAAATATTCCTACAATAGTTCCTGTTCCTGATCTTTTACCTAAGAATACTTTTACATCATAATATGTAACAACTATACCTCTTGAACCATTAACTGTTTCTTCTGTAACTTTTAAAGGTGCTACAAGAGATGAGCTTTTTATTTCTGCATCTGTCATATTTTCAACATCTTTTCCACCTATAACATAATAAACTTTATCATTTATTTCTACAGCCTGAACCTCTTTATCAGCTCCATAAACTGTAACTTTTCTTTTTGGTGTATCTTCTCTAGTTATAGTTTCTTCTTTTTTATCTTCATTATTATCAGCCGCATTATCTTTAACAACAGTATTTTTTGTAGTCTCGCAACTTATCATTACAATGATTAAACCAACAGCTATTAAAACTTTTTTTAACATCCATACCTCCGCAAATCATCCAATATAAAATTTTCTATTATATATAACTATCGGAAATTATTTTAGTAATATTAAAATAATTTTTACATATTATACTTGAATAATGTCATAATAGATCTATACTTATAAATATAGAACTAATTACTTAGGCTAAAAGGATAAAAAATGGATATTTCTGAAAACAGATACGACAGTATGATATACAACAGATGCGGAAAAAGCGGTTTGAAATTACCTATTGTATCTTTAGGACTTTGGCATAATTTCGGTGCTAACTGCGATTATGATAATATGAAAGATATGATAAAAACTGCTTTTGACAATGGAATCACACATTTTGACCTAGCTAATAATTATGGCCCTCCTTATGGTTCTGCTGAAATTAGTATGGGTAAAATATTAAATGACGGGCTTAATAAATACAGAGATGAACTTATAATAAGCACTAAAGCCGGTTACGATATGTGGCCAGGGCCTTACGGAGATTTTGGAAGCAAAAAATATTTAATAGCTAGCATAAATCAAAGTTTAAAAAGATTAAATCTTGAATATGTTGATATATTCTATCATCATAGAATGGATCCTGAAACACCACTTGAGGAAACTCTTGAAGCATTGACTAGAATAGTAAAGAGCGGAAAAGCTTTATATGTTGGGCTTTCAAATTATGACGGCCCTACAATGGAAAGAGCTTCTAAATTATTATATATGGCAAATGTACCATTCATTATTAATCAGAACAGATATTCTATATTTGACAGAACTATAGAAAATAACGGATTAAAATTAAAAGCTAAAAAATTAGGAAAAGGAATAATAGCTTACAGTCCATTAGCACAAGGGTTATTAACTGATAAATATTTGAATGGCATACCAAGCGACAGCAGAATGGCAGCAGACGGAAGATATTTAAAGCAAGATGCTCTAAGCAGAAAGAAATTAGAAAAAATAGGCGAACTAAACAAATTAGCTAATCAAAGAGGCGAAAGTTTGGCTCAAATGGCATTAAGATGGGTTTTGAAAGATGAAGAAGTAACAAGCGTATTAATAGGAGCTTCAAGACCTAGCCAGATTATAGAGAATTTGAAAATCATTAACAAGAATAATTTCTCCGATGAGGAATTAAGAAAGATTGATGATATTAGTTTATAATATCAATTCCTAAAAATAATTTTTGTCAGCAAGTTTTATAATAAAAAATTTGCTGACAACTTTAATCATTTTTCTTTTCATGCTTATAAGGCTTAATATTAATCTTAAAAAGCTCATTATCATCTAGTTCGTAAAACAGTTTTAAAATATTTTATTATATAAAAATAAAAATTAAATCTTTTGTAGTTAGTATATTATTAAAATTTGATAAAGTTCAAAGTATACAGCAGAAAAATAATTATAACTAATAAATTATTTGTGGGGACTAGCCCCCACACCCCCAGTTCTTTTTGTGACCAAAAGAACCAAAAAGACTGCATTTTTATAAATATTAATATCTTAAAATATAGATAAATTAAAATTATTACTTAATTTTTTCATGTTTGTAAGGCTTAATATTAATCTTAAAAAGCTCATTATCATCTAGTTCCGCCTGATACAATTTAACTATATCATTATTATAATCAAGTCTTTTTTCATTTATAGAATTTACGATATTATATATAAGTTCTTTATCATCATCTGAAGTTTTTACACCGAAACAAATACTTTTTATTGGTAAATTAATAAGTGTTCCATTTGGATTTTTATTTTCTTCATCATAAAAAAGTATGCGGTACTCGTCTTCATATTTCCACTCTTTAGATTTTACTGTAAATATATCTGTTATATTATCTATTGATTTATTATTCCCTAATATAACATTGTCATCATAAAATATATTTGATTTTGACATATTTTTATGATAATTTATTTTTTGCAATATAGTAAAATTTATATTAAATATATTATCAATATTGTATTCAATACAAATACCTTTATGTTTATCAGCATAATGGCTCCACATTAAAGTATTATCATTATGTGTAGTTAAACAGGCGACTTTTATTTTCTCTAATAAATAATTATAAAGTTGACTAGAACTTTCTTTTTTATTGTTTCTTATGTAAGGATCAACAGGATCATTAAATTCTTTTGTATTACTGCACCATAAAGTATTATTTAATATACTTCTTAAAGTATCTTTATTAACTTTTGTATAATGATATAAAGTACTATTTTTTATGTCATATTTTTTTATTTTATTATTAAAATCAACTAAAATTATATCATTTATAATTTCTATAAATTTATTTTTATCATAATTATTAATTATATATGATATATTATTATATATAGATGATAATTCATTAAATATAATAAAAGTATATTTTATTTTACCATACTTCTTTATATTATTAATTACAATTTTCATATCATTATATGAATCAATTATTTCTTTTTCATCATATTTTGATTTTATAAGTAATTCTATTTTTTTTACATACATCGTTAATTTATTATATGGATATTTGCAGCATTTTATAGCAAGATTATAATTATTAAGTGCTTCATTATAATTTCTATAATGTTGTTCTATTAATCCTATATAATAATATGCTTCTGAAAAATCTTTATTTTTATTTATAACATCTTTTAAATATTTCATAGATAATTTATATTTATTAGCTTTGAGATAAGATAATGCAGTAAATAAATAAGTATAAAAATATTTTGTATTTTGAGAATTACTAAATTTTTTTATGATTTCTAAAAAGTACATAATAGCTTTTTTATATCTTTTTAATTTAAAAATAGCAAATGCTTTATAAAAAAATATTTCTATATTATTATTATTTAAATATTTATTACAAATTTTAATAGCTTTTTTATATTTTCTTTCATCAATTAAATTTTCTATTTCTTTAATAATATTTTCTTTATCATTCATAATTATATCCTAAACACTAAACAGTATATTTTATAGTAAAAATAATTTGTTTTTTTGCTTTGTTTTTAACGAAAAAAGTTGATAAAAACAAAATCATAAATTATCAATATATTTCTCATACATTTTGAATAGGAATTTAATTCTATCACTTTCATTTTTTAATTCATTTTTCTTAACGCCGTACGCCTTGTCAACTTCTAAATCTAACTTATTGTGTGCATCAATTAAAGCCTTAGACATAGTCAAAGGGTCATAAAGATCAGCAAGCGAAGAATCAGGAAACATAGCCCTAGCACTAAGCACACCCTTAGCCCTAATCTCTATGCTGGTTTTAATTTCTTCGGATATATTTAAAGGCCAAGGAAAATTATTGTATACTATATCTTTAGAATATCTGTAATCACTCTTAAGCCTACCGCAAACATATTTAACCCAAACCATATGCATAATTGATGTAAGCACCCCGAAATGATAAAGATCGGCATTTTGAACTATAAGACAAGAATCACCAGCTATAGTATTTTTATCCATAAAACCTATAGGAATATATTTTCTCCTTTCAGAAGAAACTCTAGGTATTAAAATATAATCATCTTTTGGCTGTCTTATTTCCCCAAATAAATACGGAGTGTTTGCAAGTTTAACTGTTGCCTCTCTTGTAGAGCTTAATCTGTACTGTTTTACTTTTTCTACTCTTTCCATTACTAAAGGCATTTTTTTTAATTCTGCAGGTGAAATATTTTCAAGCCATAAACAATATCTTTTTTTATTATTTATATATTCTTCACTTCCTATAAATCTTTTTATATATTTTTCTGCATTTGGCTCTTTTTTTATAAATTCTTCTTTTTCTTCATTTTTAAAGAAAAAATTACCATTATCATTAGGCATACTTCCAAATACCATTTTTGGTACTTTACATATTGATTCTTTTCTGCTTACTACAAAAATATTTTCAAAATCTATTAAATAAGGATTAATATTTTCTGCTATTATTTCATGAGGCTCGCCTTTTATATCCTCATAGTCAAAAAGTCTTTTCTTATCAATATTAAAATTGGCAAACCCTATTATTACGCAGTAAACATGTGCCTTGCCTTTGGCTTCATTATTCCATTCAAAAGTTCTATGGGCAAAATGTATATGCACTCCGCATTCTTTTATAAGGTTCTCCCATAATATACTAACCTGTGTACCCTGTGTTATAGAGTTGGTTGAAACAAAAGCGGCTTTTATTTTTGTACCCTTTATAAGTTCGGCTGACTTTTTATACCAAGCACTTACATAGTCTAAATCGCCGTATCCTTTCATATTATTAAATACTTTTTTCATCTCCTCGCTTTGTTCTTTGCTTTTCATTCTAGCACCTACGAAAGGAGGATTGCCGAGTATATACGAAAGTTCTTTTACATCTATTATATTTTTCCAATCAATTATTAAAGCATTTTCATTTTTTATAACTGCAGATTTTTTTAATGGTATTCTTTCAAAAGCCCTTCCGAACTTTATAGAAAGTTTTAAATTCATTAAATGATCCATAAGCCATAAAGCCACTTCAGCAATTTTTGCTGGGAATTCATTTATTTCTATACCGTAAAAATTATCAACATCTATTAAAGATAAATTTGAAATGTCTATAGATAGTATTCCGTCTTGTAAATCTTCTTTATGAATCTCTGTTAATATATCTATTTCTAATTGTCTTATTTCTCTATATGCTATAATTAAGAAGTTACCGCATCCGCATGCAGGGTCTAAAAATTTTAATTTTGATATTTTTTGATGAAACTCTCTTAATTTATTTTTGTTTGTCTTTATTTTTTCAAATTCTTCTCTTAATTCATCTAAAAATAAAGCACTTATAGTTTTCATTATATTGTTTTCACTTGTATAATGCTCTCCAAAACTTCTTCTCTTTTCTTTATCAGCAACACATTGAAAAAGCGAACCAAATATTGCAGGTGATATATTACTCCAATCAAAATAACAGCATTCAAGCAAAGCATTTCTCATATCCTTATCAAATGAAGGTATTCTCACAGTATTTTCAAATAAAGAACCATTGATATAAGGAAACTCTTTTAATGTTTCATCTAAATTTGTCTGTCTATCTTCTATTTTTGTATCAAGTACTTCAAATAATTGATGAAGCCATATTCCTGTATCGCTTCCGTCTTCTTTTGTTTTATCTTCTATTAAATATTTAAAATCTTCATTTTTAAATATTCCTGTATCATCAGCAAATAAACAGAAAAGCACCCTTACTAAAAATAATTCTAAATCATGCTGTTTATAATTATTTTTGGCAAGTTTATCATATAACTTTCCCATAAGTTCTGAAGCCTTTATATTGGCAGGCTCTAAATCTTTATAAACTCTTTTCTGATATCCTGCTATAAAACCGAATAATTTTATATTTTTATAAAAATCTTTAAACTCAAACTTGTATTCTTGATTTTCATCTAAATCAAAAAGTTCAAAATTATTAAAGTCAGAAACTAATATATATCTTGGAAGTTCGCCTTCTTTTAATCCTTCAAAATATTCAAATGCCTGTGTTTTCGCTTCATCTAAATTTTTTCCTAATGATTTATGCTCAACTATTAAAACACCTTTCCAAAATAAATCTATAAATCCTTGTCTGTTATTTAATTTTTTCACAGGTTCTTCAAAACTTGCAACCCTTCTTCTGCTTAATCCAAAAACTTCAAAAAACTCATTATAAAAAGTTTGCTTTTCTGCATTCTCTCTTTTTTCATTCTGCCATTTCTTTTGAAAATCTAAAGCCCTATTTTTTATTTCATTCCAAGATAAATTAGCCATAAATATAAACTCCTAATATATTTTTACATTATAACATATTTTTATAAAAACTTAAAAATATAAAAAACAAAAATAAGGGACTAATAAATTTTTATTAGTCCCTATTTTATCAATATTATATTAAAAACTATTTATCTAACAACATTAATTAGTCTTTTCTATCTTATCAAATCCTGTAAACGGTCTTAAAGCATCTGGTATGATAACACTTCCGTCTGCCTGCTGATAATTTTCAAGTATGGCAATCCAAGTTCTTCCAACAGCAATACCTGAACCGTTTAATGTATGTACTAATTCTGTTTTGCCGTTTCTTCTAGTTCTCATCTGCATTCTTCTTGCCTGATAATCCCAACAGTTACTTACACTTGAAATCTCTCTGTACATGTTTTGTGAAGGAAGCCAAACTTCTATATCAAAAGTTTTATAAGCAGCATTTCCTATATCTCCGGAAGAAAGAACTACTACTCTGTATGGAAGTTCTAATGCCTGTAAAATACTTTCTGCATCTTTAAGCATTTTTTCATGTTCTTCTTTAGATTTATCAGCTGCACATATTTTTACTAACTCTACTTTGTCGAATTGATGCTGTCTTATTAAGCCTCTCATATCACGTCCGTAAGAACCAGCTTCAGAACGGAAACAAGGTGTATAAGCAGTACAATATAAAGGAAGCATGTTCTCTGGTATAATTTCTTCTCTGTATATATTTGTAAGAGGAACTTCTGCTGTAGGTATAAGGTATAAAGCAGGATCATCTGTAGTTTTAAATAAATCCTCTTCAAATTTTGGAAGCTGACCAGTACCTGTCATAGTTCTGCCATTAACAAGTATAGGAGGTACATATTCTGTATAACCATGCTCTGAAGTGTGTTTCTTTAACATGAAGTTAATCAAAGCTCTTTCCAATGCTGCACCTTTTCCTTTCATAAGTGAGAAACGAGTTCTTGACATTCTAACAGCTCTTTCTATATCAAGAATATCTAAACCCATAGCTATATCAACATGGTCTTTTACTTCAAAATCAAATTTACGAGGCTCTCCCCATCTTATGATTTCTTTATTTGCTTTTTCATCATCTCCGTCTGGTACATCTTCAGAAAGCATATTAGGCAAATAAAGTATTTCATTATTAACAGCCTCTTCCAACTGCGACAACTTCTCTTCTTTTTTATTTAAGGATTCTGTGAAGTTTTTCATTTCTTCTTTTATTTTTTCTGCCTCTTCTTTATTTCCGGCTTTCATGCATTCGCCGATTTTTTTTGAAGATTCATTTTTTTTAGCTCTATCCTGCTCTACTTCTTTCAATAAATCTAGTCTTTCATGTTCTAATGATTTTAACTTGTCTAAAGATACTTTGCTTCTTCTCTTTCTCAAGTTATCTTCTACTAATTCAATATTTTCTCTTATTAATTTTACATCTATCATAATAAAAATCCTTAAATAAAATTTGTATTAAATTATACAGCTTTTTTAAAAATAGTAAATTGTATTTTATTAAATTTTATTCTCACCTCCCCCACCCTCTAGTCTTGATAATTTTTATTAGAATATTTTGTTTTTAGTATATTTGTTAATCTCATTAGAAATTTCAGCACCCACCCAAGTTTTTTTAATTTTCAGCTTATACACCCGCACGCAGAGTAAAACTATTAATATAAATAAGTTATTAATCAAAATCAAATTATATATAAAAATACGCTCACCGTGCGGTTAATAGGCTTTAAATCTAATAACCACTTGGGCTGGCATGCTTTTTCTGAATTGGCTTTAAATATGAATAAAGCTCTTAATTGTAAATAAAGTTAACAAAAATAAGGGGCGGGATTTGTAATAAAAATTCAAAAATATGTATATTGCCTATTGACATTGGAGTACACTTCAATGTTATAATAATGCCATATTTATAAAAAGGAGCTATTTATGTTACTTGATAAAAACTTAGAAGAAGCTAATTCAGGTCAGAGAATAAATGCTAAAGGTTATGCCGTACATAGCAAAACAGATACTTTTAAACCATTTGAATTTTCAAGACATTCTATGGGAGATAATGATATATTAATAGAAATAATGTATGCCGGAATATGCCATAGCGATATACACTCAGCAAGAAGCGAATGGCATGAAGGAATATACCCTATGGTTCCGGGACATGAAATTGCAGGAAAGGTTGTAGCAGTAGGAAAAAATGTTACTAAGTTTAAAGTAGGAGATTATGCTGGTGTTGGATGTATGGTAAACTCATGCGGAGAATGCGAAGCATGCAAAAGAAGCCATGAACAATTCTGCGAAAGAGGTCAGACTGTATTAACCTATGACTGTAAAGACCATTTTCATGATAATGAACCTACTTACGGAGGATATTCTAATAATATAGTAGTAAGCGAGAAATTTGCTATTACTGTACCAAAAGATGCCCCAATGGAAAAAGTAGCACCATTACTATGTGCAGGAATTACAACTTATTCTCCTTTGAAATTCTCAGGAGTAAAAGAAGGAGATATAGTAGGCGTTGCAGGTTTCGGAGGACTTGGCTCTATGGCTGTAAAATATGCTGTTAATATGGGTGCTCAAGTTTATGTATTTGCTAGAAATGATAAGAAGAAAAAAGAAGCTTTGGAAATGGGAGCAAAAGATTTATTTACTTCTACAAAAGATGTTCCTGTACGTTTCGATTTAATCATATCTACAATTCCTACAGGTTATGATGTTAACAATTATGTTGATCTATTGAAATACGGCGGAGAAATGGCTATAGTAGGACTTCCTCCAGCAGAATTGAAACAAAGCATAGATTTGGCAAGATTAATATTCTCAGGTGGAAAAAAAGTTTATGGTTCTATGATAGGCGGTATTAAAGAAACTCAAGAGATGTTGGATTTCTCATTAGAACATAAAATATACCCTGAAACTGAAATTATCGCAGCAAATCAAATTGATGAAGCGTATCAAAAACTTACAACAGGTCAGGCAAAATTCAGATATGTAATTGATATGAAAACTCTTCAATAAGTAAAAAAATTTTTGTTCATAATATTCTTTATAAATTTGAGGCAGCATTAAGAATATGCTGTCTCTTTTTATTGTAAATGATATAATAAATAAATTATTGATTAGTATTAATATAAAAAAGGATTATTATATGACTGCCGATTATCATGTACATACAGAGTTTAGCGACGATTCTAATTATCCATTAGAAGAAGTTATAAAAGATGCTATAAAACTAAATATAGATGATATTTGTATTACCGATCATGTGGATTATGGCATAAAAAAAGATTGGTACGAAATTGAAATAAGAGATGAAAAAACTATATCAAATGTCAATTATCCAAAGTATGTAGAAGATATAAAAAGAATGAAAGAAATATACGGAAATAAAATTAATATAAAAACAGGACTTGAATGCGGCATACAAACTCATACTATAGATAAATATGAAGCGCTTTTAAAAAAATACGATTTCGATTTTATTATATTTTCAGTTCATCAAGTAAATGATAAAGAATTCTGGACTCAGGATTTTCAAAGAAACAAAACTCAAAAAGAATACAATGAAGCCTATTATGAAGAAATGCTAAATGTTGTAAAAATGTTTACAAATTATTCAGTGCTTGGGCATTTAGATTTGATTATACGATACGATAAAAAAGGTGTTTACCCTTTTAAAAAAGTAAAACCGATTATAGAAGATATATTAAAAATAGTTATAAAAGATGGTAAAGGAATAGAATTTAATACTTCATATCATAGATACGGTTTGAAAGATACTACGCCTTCCATAGATATATTAAATCTGTACCATAAATTGGGTGGAAATATTATCACTATAGGAAGCGACAGTCATCAGCCTAGTCATTTGGGATTTCACATAAATGAAGCAAAAGAAATTTTAAAAGACATAGGATTTAAACAATTCTGCACTTATGATAAAATGATTCCATATTTTCATAATCTTTAAAGTATATAAATATTGACAGGCAAAAAATATCGGTTATAATAAAATCAGGTTTATGGAGGTTGTATGATATTAGACGAAGTAAAAAAATATTTTGATTTGGTTGAATATTCTGAATTAAGAGCCCTTTATGAAGATGATTTTCAATTTGAAGTTTTAAAAAATGAAAAAGAATTGGAAAATCATATATACGATTTAGACAATGATGAAAAAGAAAGAATCAGAAATGCTGTGTCAAATGAATTAAAAAATAACAATGAAATAGTTTTTTATACTTCAGAAAGTGCCGGAGAAGTATATTCAAGTGTTGAAGACTTTTTGGTTTATCTTCTTAATGAAATTTTATATCAGAAATTATTAATAAAAAGCGAAAGAAAAACATTATCCAATAACTTTATGGAATTAGAAATAAGTATAAAAAAATTGCTTATACTAATTTGGACTAGATAAAAAATATATAAGTTAATTATGAGGTTTATGATTATGAAGAAAGTTTATATTTTATTATTTTTAAATTTTATTTTTATTTCTTGTTTTGCTCCATCAAAATCATATTTTAATGTTGTATCAGCAAATAAAGAAAATGATAGTATAAAAGTAATAGTAGAAGCTAAAAAGTCAGGCAGACAATCAGAAAATATATTTTTAGTTTCTCAATTTTTAAATGATGATGATGTAATAGTTAATACTTCTATGTCGCAAATAGGTCCTATGATGTTTGATAAAGGAAAATATGAATTTAATGTTCCTCTTCCTACAAATAGTTTCACTAAATACACAAATTTCATTGATGAAATTGAGCCTGAAACAGCCCAAAGAACGGTAAATAACAGAGGTTATGGAAGCAGTTTCTTTACATATATGATGCTTATGAATATGATGGACGATAGAAGACCAACATATTATGATGATTATGGTAAAAGAAGAACTATTAATAGAGATTATTATGATGATAAATATAATAATAGAACTTCAACAAGAAGAAGCATATTCAATAATTCAAGATCTACAACTAAAAAAACAACAGTAAATAACAATAATAGTTCTACTACTAAAAGAAGAACATTATTCAAACCTAGCTCAGGAAGCTCTACAAGAAAACAATCTACTTTCAGAAGATCTTCTACTAGGAGAAGAAGATAATATCAGTAATTTATGTTTTATACTATAAAATATTAAATTTTTATAAATAATACATTTTTGATATTGACTTTATTTTTTAAGAATATAAGATTACTAATTAGTTTTTAATAGAAAACATATATTCCGTTTTTATAACTTATAATCATATAGGAAATTGTATGAAATTACCGCAATTTGATTCATATTATCAAATATCTGTATTTGATATTATTGCAGTAAAGCGTCATTTATTTCTATCTCTTATTGAGAATATGATTAAGTCTAATAAACATAATCTTTTGCATTATGTTTATCTTTTTTGAATGCTTTTATACTTTTTAAACTTTTTTCTATAAACAATGCAATAATAAAAAAGTTATTAATAGGTTTTGAAAATAATATGTTTCAAGCCTCATTTTTATGAAAACATTATGATAAAATAAAAACACTATGAATTATAAAAACTTATGAATGAGGACAATCATGGAAAGAGATAAGATGTTGGAGCTTACTGAGGGTAATGTAAGCAGAGGACTTATAAACTTAGTTATACCTATGATATTAGGAAACCTTTTAAATATTGCATATAATATAGTTGATACTATTTGGATTGGTCAGATGATAGGCCCTAAAGGACTTGGTGCTATTGCTGTTAGTTTCCCTATAATATTAATACTTATGGCTATAGCTTCAGGCGTTACAGTAGCATCCAATATTTTAATAGGGCAGTATTTCGGTGCTAATGATAAAGATTCTGTAATATATGTTTCAAGAGTTTCAACTACTATAAGTTTGATCACTGCTTTAGCTTTGGCTATTATAGGATATATATTTGCCCCTGCTATGATGAGATTTTTAAATACTGCAGATAGTATAATGGAATATTCTGTTAGCTATTTCAGAATAAGCATGATAGGTTTTCCATTTATGTTTTATTATTTTTTGGTGTCTGCTCTGCTTAGAGGAATTGGAGATACTGTAAGACCTTTGATATTTTTAGCTATTTCTTCTGTATTAAATTTAATATTAGATCCTCTTATGATAAAAGGAATAGGGCCTTTTCCTGCTATGGGACTTGATGGTGCCGCTTATGCAACAGCTTTCTCACAATTTGTTTCAGTTGCCGTATCTATGATATATTTAAAAATGAAAAACAGTATTGTAAAAGCTAATCCTTTTGATTTGGCTTTCGATCTTAATATAACTAAGTTAATGTTTAGGATAGGGCTTCCATTTGCTGCTATGCAATTAATAGTATCTGTAAGCTGGTTATTTTTAAATAGACTTATAAACACTTACGGAGAAGCTGCTTCTGCATCTGTTGCTGTATCTATGAGAGTGGATTCTTTATCATTTCTTCCGCTTTTAGCATTATCTGCTGGTATTGCCACTATGACAGCTCAAAATATTGGAGCAGGAAAAATGGAGAGAGTAAAGGAAATATTTAAAGCCGGAATGATACTTTCTGTAGGAATATCTGCATTTATGGCTATTTTTTCTGTATTGTTTCCTGAGATTATTGTAAGAATGTTTACTAAAGATATGAGTGTTTTGAAATATACTAAAAGCTATATTTATGTTGTTATGCCTTCTATAGTAATGCTTGCTGTAATGTTTACTGCTAATGGTGTTATTAATGGAGCTGGAAAAACTTTTATGCTTATGCTATTTGCTTTTTGTGCACATATAATAATCAGAGTGCCTCTTGCATATATGATATCTCCTCAAATGGAATTATGGGGAATTTGGACTGCTATGGCTGTAAGCAACTTCTTTAGTATGAGTTTAAGTTTATTATATTACTTCTCCAACAAATGGAAAAAAGATGCAAATATTGCCTCTCATTCCGCAGCTGAACATAATTTATAAATACTAAAACTTATTGACTTTTATATATCTTCTATATAGAATTACTGAATTATTTTATATAAAATAAAAATAATTTAGGTAAATTGATAATGGCAAAAGAAGAAAAATTATTAGATTTAACAGAATGTAATGTAGCTAAAGGGCTTTTAATATTAGTTATCCCCATGGTTTTGGGAAACTTATTAAATGTGGCATACTCTACAGTTGATGCCATTTGGATAGGACAGATTGTAGGTTCTAAAGGACTTGCAGCTGTTTCAATAAGTTTTCCTCTTACAATGGTTATTACAGCTATAGCATCAGGAATAGCAACTGCTGTTAATGTTTTAATAGGGCAGTATTTCGGTGCTAATGATAAAGAATATGTAACATATATTTCTAAAGTTTCAACTACTGTAAGTTTAATAACTGCTTTAACATTAGCTATATTAGGATACGTATTTGCACCTAATCTAATGGTATTTTTAAATACTGCTGATAGTATAATGGAAGATGCTGTAAGTTATTTTAGAATAAGTATGATTGGTTTTCCATTTGTATTTTATTATACTTTCGTTTCTGCTTTGCTTAGAGGTATAGGAGATACTGTAAGGCCTTTAATATTTTTGATAATATCTTCTGTGATAAATATAATATTAGATCCTATTTTAATAAAAGGAATAGGACCAATTCCGGCTATGGGTGTAGAAGGCGCCGCTTATGCCACAGTATTTGCACAAGCCATATCTGTAATAGTAAGTATGATTTACTTAAAAGCAAAAAACAGTATTGTAAGGGCTAATCCGCTTAATTTCACATTTGATTTAAACATAACAAAATTAATAATAAAAATAGGTTTGCCTTTCACTCTTATGCAGCTGATATCTTCTATAAGCTGGCTATTTTTAAATAAAGTTATTAATTCTTATGGAGAATTAGCTTCAGCATCTTTTGCTGTAGCTGCTAGAATAGATGCTTTATCATTCGTACCGCTTTCTGCTATTCTTTCAGGTGTAGGAACTATGGCTGCTCAGAATATTGGTGCTGATAAAATGTATAGAATAAAAGAGATATTTAGTACAGGATTAAAAATTTCTTTAGCTATAGCATTGATTATGACTGCATTATGTATGCTGTTTCCAGAGTTTATCATAAAAATATTTGTACAAGATGATAATATAATGCCGTATATGAAAAGTTATATATATGCCGGTGTGCCTTCAACAATATTAGTTGCCATTATATTTTCAGCAAATGGTATTATTAATGCTTCCGGAAAAACTTTTGTAATTATGCTGTTTACTTTATTTACTCATTTTCTAGTAAGAATTCCTGTTGTTTATTTATTATCTCCAAAAATAGGTTTATGGGGAGTGTGGATTTCTATGTCTGTTAGTAACTTCTTCAATATGGTTTTCCATTTAGTTTATTATTATTCAAATAAATGGCAAAAGAATGCTAATCTCACATTGAATTCTCCTTCTAAAGATGATAATTAAAGCATTAAAATAAATTCTAAATTTAAATAAAGCTTGGGCGGGTGCTAATAAATTTTAATTTGGCTTTAAATATAAATAACACTAAACTTTAAAATAAAGCTGTAAATTTTAAAGGTCGGGGTATGTGAATAAAGTTTTAAAAATTAATTACACTTGCCCACCCTTTATACTTTTTACATCGTTAAGTCATTTCTAGATTATTTTTCTTTTTTGTTTTAAACTGTTATTTTAGCTGATCACCCATGATTTTTTTTAAAATTTTTATGTACTAACCGCACGCAGAGCAGAATTTAAAATATATGCTGATTGATAATTACAATTTAAATTATATAAAAAAACTTATTCAGCGTGCGTTAAATAAACTATATCTCAGTTATAACTACATCTGCAGAAATACCATGTTTGCCTTTTAAAGATTGATAAGCTGCAGATGCACCTGTAGGCACATATATAGTTTTTAAAATAGTACCTTTAAAAGTATTATCTCCATTTATTGAAGGAGGATTAGCTGACAAAAATGTTATGCTTGTTAATGACTCACAGGTAGAAAAAACAAGATCTCCAATGCTTATAACATTAGCAGGTATTGTAATAGTTGTTAATTTTCTACAATATCCAAAAGCAGAGTCCCCTATAGTTGTTAATTTTGGATTTGCACCTTCAAACACAATACTTTCAGCACCGCTGCATGCATAAAAAGCTAAATCCTCTATAGAGGTAACAGACTCTGGTATAGTTATAGTTTTTAATCCAGAACAGCTAGCAAAAGCAGATTTAGGTATAACACTTAAATTTTTAGATAATTTCATGCTTTGTAATTGCCTGCATGCCTCAAATGCCTCTTTTCCTATACTTGTTACAGAATCAGGCATATCAATACTTTCTATAGCAGAAATTTCAAAAGCATAATCATTTATAGTTTTTAATCCATTAGGTAAATTAATATTTTTTACTTTTGTATTATAAAAAATACTGCCTCCTATTTCTATTAAACTTTTAGGCATATTTACTTCTGTCAAAACTTTGCAATTAAAGAATACTTCGTTTCCCAAAATAGCTATATAATCAGGAAGAATAACTTTTGCTATATTATAATTGTCAAGAGAAGTATTTACTAATATATAATCAGGAAGTTTATTATTTTGAAATTGCACATTTTCAAATGACACTATTATATCTTTAATGTCTTTAATCTCATTTATTATAGTACCAAGAGTGCTAGATTTATCATAATATTTTGTAGAAGTACCTTTAAATATTACTTTATATTCGCCTTTATCATTATAATATTTTTCTAATGATTCCCTTATATTTTTAGCAGTAGCAGTGTCTATTTCTATACCATATTTATTTAATTCTTCTTCAGTTATTGGTGGTTCAGTGGTATTTCCGTTATTATCAATATTATTAGGAGATGTTACTGATCCTCTGCATGATAAAAAAATCATAAAAGCTAAAATTATTAATATTATTTTTCTCATATTTAACCCTTATTATTTAATTATAACAAATAATAAATTTATTTTAAAAAATATTAATATATATCATATTATTTTAATCTGATAAAAACTGAATTAGTTATTGAAAATAAAATTTATAATATTAAGTATTAAATAATTGATTATATAACCATTCCAAATCCATAATCTTTTAATATATTAATGCTTTTTTCTGAAAATAAATAATTAATAAAATCTCTTGCCTCTTTTTCTTTCAAAGATTTTTTAAGTACAGCAATACTATAAACTATATCTGTATGAGTTTTAGGCTCAGCAGCTATTTGTAAATCATTATTATTATTAAGTATAGCTTCTGTTATATAAACTATTCCGCAGTCTATTTTATCATTTTTTACCAAATCAATTACTTCTTTAGTATCCTTACCATATATAATTTTATCTGAAATCATATCATATATATCAAATTTTTTTAATATTTCCTCTGTATATTGTCCTATAGAAGAGGTCATTGATTCTCCAACGGCTATCTTCGTTACATAATCATTAGTTAAATCCCAAAAAGAGTCAAGATATATATTTGAATTTTTTGGCACAACTAATACTATATCATTTTTAAGTACATTTGTTATACTATCATTATATAATAAATCTATACTTTTTAATATATTCATTTCTCTAGCAGAGGCTGAAAAATATAAATCAGAATAAGCTCCGGATTGTATCTGTTTTCTTAACCTTCCAGATGAATCAAATGTACAGCCTATTCTTTTACCTGTTTCTTTTTCATAATTAGTGCATATTTCAATTAATGGATTCATTAAGCTAGCAGAAGCAAATATAATAATATCATCTTTTTCTTCTTTATTTTTCAAACATGAGAATAAAAATATTGATATAACAATAAAGTATAAAATTACTTTTAATTTATTTGTTTTCATAAATATTTCCAATATATGATGTACAAATTTATTTTTTAATTATATATAATTTATAGAATTAGTCTATATTTGTATGAGATTTTTTCATATTAAAGTTATAAAAACAGAATTTGTTTTAAGATATATCAAAATAAATAATAGAATTTTGTAAATATTATGGTGGAAGCGGGGACATATGTATAGCTATTTATTGTTAGATATTCATACTTCTGTAGATTTACTTCCATATCCCCCATCTTCCAGAATCATATTATCATGCATATTTACCTCCAAAAAAGATAAAGAGAACTTTAAATTTAAAGGAAGCGAGCCACATAATATGGAACATATAATAATAAATAGCATGAACATCTATTTTTATTATAATAATAAGATAAAACAGATTTACTTTATTTAAGTAAAATGAATCATATATGCTTTATAATCCACTCATACCTTTTTTTTAGCTCTCTTTCTTCGCCTATATCTACAGGTTCATAATATTCTTTTTTTATGCCATGCTCTAAATAATCCTGCTTTACTATATGATAAGGATAATCATGAGGATATTTATATTCTTCATTACTTTTTTTATCGAATGTTGCTGAATGATTATCTCTTAAATAGTTCGGAATGGAATATAATTCTCCGTTTCTTATATCTCTAATAGCTTTATTTATGGCATTGTAAGCGGAATTTGATTTAGGACATAATGCTAAATAAATAGTAACCTCAGCTAAAGGTATTCTTCCTTCAGGCATACCTATAAAGTCAACAATGCTCAGAAGAGAAGAAGCAATATTCATAGCATTAGGCTCGGCAAGCCCTATATCTTCAGAAGCTAATATACATAAACGTCTTGCTATATACCTAGGGTCTTCTCCAGATTCAAGCATTCTAGCCAAATAGTAAATGGCAGCATTAGGATCGCTTCCTCTTACACTCTTTATAAATGCACTTATAGTGTTGTAATGCTCATCTTCATCGAAAGTTATAGACTGCTTGCTTGTAACATCTCTTACAATTTCTTCTGTAATAGTGAGTTTTTCTTTAGTTTCGTCGATTTGAGTTGCCAAGTATGATGCTTCAAGATATGTGAAAGCCTTTCTTACATCGCCATGAGAATAACGTACTATTAAATTAACAGCCTCGTCTTCAACAGCCACATCATCTTCACCGAGTCCTCTTTTATCTGTAATAGCTTTTAATACAGCTTCCCTTATATCATTATCATCAAGATTCCTAAACTCAAAAAGCATTATACGAGAAAGAAGGGCATTATTAAGATAGAAATAAGGATTTAATGTTGTGCTTCCTATAAGTATAACAGATCCGTTTTCAACTGCAGGAAGTAAAGCATCTTGCTGACTCTTATTGAATCTATGTATCTCATCTATAAATAGTATAGTCTTTTTTCTGTTTTCTAAATTCTTTTCGGCTTTTTTTATAGCTTCTCTTATTTCAGAAACATTTGAAAGTACAGCATTGAGTTTTATATATTCGCTTTTAGTTTTTTTAGCTATAATTGATGCAACAGTTGATTTTCCTACTCCAGGAGGGCCAAAGAAAACCATAGACGTAATTTTATCATTATCTATCATTTTCCTTAGAGTTTTATTTTTGTCTAATATATGATGCTGACCAAAAACTTCTTCTATAGTGAGAGGACGCATTCTTTCAGCCATAGGTCTGAAATTATTAATGTCCTCTTCAAAATCAAACATTGAGTTTTTCAATATGTTCCTCTACAAGCGGTATATAATTCATAATATTTTCTATTCTTTCTTTGATTTCGTATTCAAGCAAATCGGCTATTGATATATAATCCTCATTAGCAAAAGCATCTAAAACATTATTCATCATTTCATTAAAATCGTTTATAGCATCTGTAAGAGTTACAGAATTTAAAGAAATTTGAGAATAATCTATTGAATAAATAGAAGCCACATTTGAAAGTATGCTGAATGCATAACTTACTATACGTGAGAATTTCTCCGCATATATAAAAGCCTCTTTATCATTTCCTGATTGAAGTTTATTAACTATAGAATCAAGTATATCCAATATTAGAGGAAGAAATTTAGGAAGACTTCCTACTTTATATAAAGCATTACTTCCAGTGATATTTCCCGCAAAAAGGAATATTGTATTTATTTTAGCTTCTTCTATTACTGTGTACATAGTAGGAAGCATTTTTTCAGTTAAGAAAGGCTTAAACTCATTATTAAAAAACTCATTGAATTTATCTATATTATCTGATGCATTGTTAAATTTTTCTAACTTCACTTCAAGCATTTTTAATATATGAATGATTCCATAAGAATCCAAACTCATATTAAAAAGGAATATAGTTCTAGGTATAGAATCTAATACCCAATACATACCGTCTTTCAAATCTTCTATATCTTTAGCAGTAACTGAAACAGTATTTGATACTTTTTCTATATACTCAACAATAGACATAATAGAATACAAAGAATATTCTGCCTGACTTAATGCTTCAACTTCTATTTTCTGTATATTTTCTACCGGTATAGTTTCATATTCTTCATCTATATAAGGCTGCATTTCTTTATTATCTATAATGATTTTATTTATTAAAAAGTCATTAGAATTGCACCATTCTTCTATGGGTTTTAATACTTCATAAGCATTAGTTTCATTTTCAAGCATTACTGATAATTCTTTGCCGTTAATAAAAATATTCATAATTTTCGCACCATAATTTATATTTAAAAATTCTATATCATCGATAATATTCGGATTTTATCAATCATTAATGATTACTTTTTAATTATTAATTAAATTAAAAATATCTAAATTTTTTTTAGAAAAAATGTAAAAATATAAAAAAATTTATTGACTATGTAAAAATAATTATTAAATTCAAAGCGTTGATAATTTTTTCATAAAATATATGGAGTATATGGATGAGTAAATTTAATAGTTTGGCGGTAAAAGTTCCTGTAATTCTTTGTATTGTTACCACTATATTGATAACAGTAATGCTTATTATTTCGCTTACAATAGCAGAAAACGGAATATCTAAAAGCAGATTCGAAGGTTTTGAAACAACAGTAATGGGTTATGCTTCAGTATTTGATGCTTGGTTTAGAACTCAATCTTATATACTTGAAACTTATGCCTCTGTTCCAATAATAGTAGAACAGGTGTCTAATCCTAATGAAAATAGTTTAACAACATTAACTTCAACTTTAAGAACATTCAGAGAAAAAAATGCCTGTGCTATACATGTAGGAATAGTTGATAGAAATGGTATTATAATAGCAGACAGCGATTACCCTAAATGGATAGGAACTAAATTCACAGACAGAAACATAAATGTTTGGAATAAACTTCATAATAAAGAATATGGATATGGCAGCGTAAGCTATGGAAATGGTCTTGCTCCTTCAGTAGTTAATGGTGAATTATCATTTATTTTTGCTGCTCCTATAAAATATGAGAATAGAGAAATAGGTTATTTATATACTGTTTTTAACTGGAAAGAATTTTATAAAAATTATATAGAAGGCATAAAATTAGGAGATACAGGCGGACTAGATGTAATAGGTCCTAACATGAAAGTTCTTATGAATACTGATTATAATAAAGTTAATACAGATGCTCCTCAAGTTTATAAAGAAGTATTTGATAAAAAATTATCAAAAGGAGTTGTTGAATATACTGCTAATAATCATAAGATGATGGGGTCATATACAAAAATGAAATATGTACCTTGGATAACTTCTATGACTATGACTTCAGAAGAAATATTCGCTGAAAGCAGAAAAGCTATATTAAGCGGAATAGTTTTGGGAATTATTACAATAGTAGCAATAGCAATATTCATTAATATATTTATAAGGTCTATAACAAAACCTTTATCTTTAGTAGTAGATGAAGCTCAAAAGATAGAAAGAGGCGATTTAACAGAATTCACAGGAAAAATAAAACCTAGAAAAGATGAAATTGGAATACTGGCAGATAGCTTTGCTAATATGAGACATAAATTAGTTGAAACTATAAAAGAAGTTAATGATGCTTCTATATGTATAATGAATGCTTCAGAAAAATTAGCTAAAGGTAATATGGAATTATCAAGAAGAACAGAAGCTCAGTCAGCTAGTTTGCAGCAGACAGCAGCTTCTATGGAACAGATGGCTTCTACTATAAAATCATCTACTGAATACTCTATAACAGGAAATAATATGATGATATCTTCAAAATCTTCTATAGATGAAGCAGGTGATATCATTATACAAACTACAAAAAATATAGAAGAAGTATATGATGCTAGTACAAAAATAAAAAATATTACTAAAATAATAGAAGATATAGCATTCCAAACTAATATATTAGCATTGAATGCATCTGTAGAAGCAGCAAGAGCTGGAGATCAGGGAAAAGGTTTTGCTGTTGTAGCAAGCGAGGTAAGAAATCTTGCTCAAACTACTCAGTCATCAGTAAAAGATATCACAGACTTAGTAGAAAATGCTTATGATAAAATTAATAAAGCAACTGAAACAGCTCATCATTCTCAGGAAATATTTGCAGATTTAAGATCAAAAATCGATGAAACTGCTAATATAATGAGAGGAATAAGTTCAGCGGCAGTGGAACAGCAGTCAGGCGTGGAGCAGGTTAATAGAGCGGTATCCGAAATGGACGGAGCCACTCAAATGAATAATGCTTTAGTTAATGATGCAGAAAATGCTTCAAAAGACTTAGTTGCTCAGGCCAATTCATTACAGCAAGCTATGAAGTTTTTCAAACTATAAATAATAAATAATTAAAAAAGCACATATATAAAAATATATGTGCTTTTTTGTTTATAAATTATTTTCTATTATTTTCATCAATATAAAATAAAGTTCTATATCTTTCTTTTTATAATAATAATGCATAGTATTTAATATACTCTCAGATGTATAGCTGAATAATTCATCTATATCATCTATTATCTTTTTGGCATATTCTATTTCTGAATCATTTATAATATCAAAATTTGTTATAATATTTCTTACTGTCGTTATTTTATCAGAATTATCAAAATTATCTTTTACAGCATTATTAATAATATTTTTATATGATAAAAAATTATCTTTATTGAAATCATTAAAATCTATATAACTTTTTTTTTCTGTATTAGATGAATATAAATTGTATAAATCATTCTTTTCTATATCTTGAAACAAAAGATTAATAAAATGATCAATATCAGTTTTTTTAGAATAAATTTCTTCGTTATTTGATATTTCTTCCTTTTGATAAATATTTTCTGTTTCATTATAAACAATTATATTTTCAAGATCATTATACTTTTTTGAATACCTATTATCATATATATTTATATTCTTTATAAGTTTTTTATATTTAGTCATATAATTATTATATTTTTCTTTTTTTCCTGCTTTTAAATACAATTCAGATATTAATTTATAGGCATCTGCATCATCATCTTTAAGTTCTATAGATCTTTTCAAATTAAATAAAGCTTTTTTATAATTACCCAATCTAAAATAACAATCTCCAAGCCATAATAAAACTAAATAATTTTCTTCATTATTATCATTTAAATTTAAAGACTTTTCAAAATATTTTACTGCATCTTCGTATTCACTGTCCACATAATTGATATAGCCTATCCAATAATATGCTAAATAGTTATTTTCATTACTATATTTTTCATTTATTTCTATAGATTCAAGTAAATAATGCACAGCATTTTTATAGCTTTCAAGCTTTGCATAGCAAATACCAAGATATAAATAATTTAAATATTCATCATTTTGAGAATCTGTAAGTTTAATAAAGCAATCAAGCTCCTCATCAATATCATTATTATCCAAAGCAATATTTCTTGCTTTTTCAAAACATTCATTTGATAAATCATTTTCATCTATAACTTTATACAGTAATCCCAAGGCAAACCAATTATCAAAATCATTATCTTTTAATTTCACAGATTCACTTAAATGCTCCAGGGCTTTATCATATACCTGCATTATAAAATATGTATTACCTAAATAATATCTGCTTAAATAATCATTATCCTTTAAATTTACAGATTTATTTAAATACATAATAGCTTTATCATAATTTTTTAATTGAATATGACAATACCCTATATATCCGTATACTAAATAATCTTCTGAACCTAAAGACATAGACAAATACATTAAGGCTGTATTATAATCATTATCATTTACTGCTATTTTAGAATATGTTATTCCAAGCCATAAAGTGTAATATTTATTGTTATTATCCAGATTGTAGGCTTCTTTAAAATATTCTAATGCCTCTTTATATACTCTCAAAGAATAGTAGCATCTTCCTATATAATATTTATATATAGCTTTATTGGTACTGAATTTTTCTAATGAAGAAGCCTTTATAAAATGCATCATAGATATATCATATTTTTTTAATCTATAACAGCAATATCCAGCTTTAAACATTGCCTCTATATTATTAGGATTTATTAATAAAATATCATTGCATAAGGAAAATGCATTATTATAGTTCTTATTTTTTATATGTTCATCTACTTCATGCAGATATTTATTAATATTTTCCATAAGCTCCTTTTACACTATTAGTGATATATTATAAATCATATTTAATAAATTTGAAACTACTTGTAAATAATTATATACACATTATTATAAAAAATTGTTTTATTTTAATATATATAAAAATAGTTGTTTTTATAGCTTAAAAACAATAATAATATACAAAAAATTTTTGAAAAAAGGATAATTAAATGTATAATATAAACTTTGATATACAAAGCACTAAAGAAAATTATTTTGAAAGTGAAACTACTGCATATATTAATCCTCCTAAAAAAATCCCTTTCTTTTTAAAACTGCCTATGTGGATAGCAAAAAAGAAAGTTAAAAAAGATTTACTCCTTCCAAAGATTTTAGCTTGGAATCCTAAAACTGCAATAAGTTCTGGGATAATGGAAGCCTTAATAACTCATGATGATAAAGAAGTACATAAAAGACTTTTAAAACTCATAAGGATACAGATTTCAATAGATGTAGCATGTCCGTTTTGTATAGACATGAACAGCTTTGAATATGATAAAGAAAATGTAACTGATGAAGAAATAAAATATTTACAAAATAAAGATATAGATTCCTGCCCTACTCTATCAAACAAAGAGAAAACAGCTTTAAAATATATTTCAGCCATAACAAAAACGCCTGTAATAATATCCGAAGAATTAATCACAGAAATAAAAAAAGAGTATTCAGAGCGTGCCATATTAATACTAGCTTCCACTGCTGCACAGGTTAATTATTGGGCAAGGCTTATAAGAGGGTTAGGAGTTCCTACTGCTGGGTTTACTAATATATGTAAGATTAATAAATAAAGCATAAAAATATTGACTGCAAATTAGAAATTTACTATACTTAACATATTATATAAAAGGTTTTTATATATGAGTATTCATGTAAATATATTAACTCTAAAAGAATTATTAGAAAAACAATTGGTTATTCCTGAATACCAAAGATTTTATGTATGGGATAAAGAAAATGTTGATGATCTTTTAAATGACTTAAAAGATTTTTTCCTAAATAATGAGAATGAAGAATATTATTTAGGAACAGTAATTCTTCATAATGATAAAACAAATAAAAAATACAATATTATAGATGGTCAGCAGCGTATCTTAACTTTATTAATAATACTATATGTTTTTGAACAACAAGAATATAATATTGAAGGAAAATTTAATAATAAAATAACCATGCAAAACATAAGAAATAATTATAAATATGTAAAAGAATATTTAGATAATAATCAAAATAATAAAATTACTTTACTAAACAATATTATATTTACAGAAATAGAAACTGACTCAGAAGATGAGGCTTTTATATTTTTTGATACGCAAAATGGGAGAGGCGTTACATTAGATGCAATAGATTATTTGAAATCATATCATTTAAGAGCTATAAAAGATGATGATTATAGAGATATTATTGCTGAAGATTGGGATCAAAATAATAGATATAACAAAAATAAAAAACATAATAATTTAAATATTTTATTTAACGAAATACTATGGAAAGCTAGAAGATGGACAGGACGCAATATACATTATGAAAATATAAAAGAAATAAAAAGAGAATTTGAAAAAAATACTAAACATAATGATAATGATCAATGTTTATATTATACAAATATTGAAAATATTATGTATATTGATAAAAATATTACTAAAGATATTAATTCCTTAGTATTTAATATTCAAGAAAAAAACATTAAAATTAAAGATAAAAAATATTATCCATTTAAAATACGTCAGCCAATTATGGAAGGTATTAACTTTTTTCTATATACAAATAAATATAATGAGATATATAAATATTTATTTTACAATGATGAAATATCAGATGAATATGAAATTAAAAAATTTAATAAATTATATACAGATATATATAAAACAAATATAAGTAAATATTTAAAATCTTTATTTGAACTGCTTTGTGTTGTTTATTATGATAAATATGGAGAAAAAGATTTATTTAAATTCGCTTTATATTGCGATTATTTAATAGGAAATTATCGTATATTAAAAGCTAGAATATCAAAAGAAACTATAATTAAAATATTAAAATTTGACATAGAAGAAAAAGAAACAGATAATTTATTAGATATTATACAGATGTCATTTGAGGCAGATGAAATTATAAAATTCATAGACAAAATCACTCCTAAAATAAAAGAAAATATAGATATAAAAAAATCAGGAGTAATTTCTAAATATATTATCAGCTATTCAAATTTTATTAAAGATAAAGGTATAGATATAAACATAACATGGATGAAAGATAAAAAAAATATAAAATATAAAATGAATAAATTAAAAGATAGAAAAAATAGTATATTAGAAATAATTTCCAAAGGACAATGATATGAGTAATCAAGTTGCAGCAGATACATTTAGTTTAAATAAAATAATAGATGAAGAAATGTATTTTAGTATACCAAATTATCAAAGAAACTATGTATGGAAAGAAGAGCAAATAAGAAAACTTTTAGAAGATATAGAAAATGCCATTATAAATAATAATAATGAATATTATATAGGTTCATTAATTGTATTTTATAGAAAAGATGACAATAGATATGACTTGGTAGACGGACAGCAGCGTTTTACTACAATATGCTTACTTTTAATTCAGATAAAAAAAATTATTGATAACAATGAATTTGTATTAAAGTTTTTAGATAAAAATAAAAAAGAAAGATTAATTTTTAGAGCTAGGAAATTTGCTAACCTTTTTAATGAAGAAAATCAAAACTCAGATTTTTATATAGCAAATAAAGAAATAAATCATTTTCTGAATAGGATTAATTCTGATAAAAGCATAATAACATTAAATAGTTTTATAGAATATATTGCTAAAAATTTAACTTTTGTAATTAATAAAATGCCAAATAAAAATCAGATGTATATAAATAAATTATTTGAAACATTTAATAATAGAGGTAGACAATTAAAACAGCATGAAATATTAAAATCTTATTTGCTGTCAAAAGTAAAAAATAGGAATATCTATTCTATAATATGGGAATCATGTTCCATAATGGATAACTATATTGAAAAAAATTTAAAAGATATATTAAAATTAGATAATAAAACACTGCAAACATTAGTTAATGCTAATGACAGAGGAAAGGCTGATGAGAAAGATGTAGGCGTATCAGAAAATATTGAAGAATATTTGAAATCTATAATAAAGGAAACAGAAAATCAAGATAATTTAAAAAGTAAAAGAGGACTTGATTTTTATGACATTTTAAATTTAAAAAGGAATTCTGATTTTGAAGATTTAGATAATCAATTTGAAAATGATTTATATAATGATTCAGAAAGTAATTATGAAGCACCAAAGATAAGAAGTATAATAAGTTTTCCAATGCTTTTATTACATACTTTAAGAATTTTTTTAATAGAAAATAAAATAGCAAAAACAGTAGATGTAAAAGAAAAAGAGCTCATCAATATATTCAAACATATTTTTGATGATGATAATATATCTAAAAAGACATCCTATTTTTTTAAGCTTTTATGGAAAATAAGAGTTCTATTTGATAAATATGTTATTAAATTTGTGTCAGATAATGAAGATGGAGAAGTATTATCTATATGTAATATTATTTATAGAAAAAATAGTAGGAGTATAGAAAGAAGGATAGATAAAAATAATAAAGCTTTATCTATGCTTCAAAGTATATTATACTACACTCAGGAATCAATAACGCAGTATTGGCTTACTCCTTTTTTATATCAATGTATAAAAATGAATGATGCAAATGAGTTATATGAATATTTAAAAAGAATGGATAATATATTAAATTTTTATGAAATTGAAACATCAAAAACTTTAAGTGAAAAAACTATTGAAATATCCGCTATTGATGATATATATAGTTATTACCATAACAATCCCGTAAATATAGTAGAGAAATTAGAAGCGGAATTACAAAATTTAAATTATTACGGATGCAGTAGGTATTGGTTTTATAAATTAGAATTTATTTTATGGTATAATTATTATAATAATATAGATTCTAATATTTTTAATCAAAATGATGAAAATATTAATAAAAAAATAAAAGAGATATTAAATAAATTTAGAATTACTTCTAAAAATTCTATAGAACATGTATATCCTCAAAATGATACACAAGTATCAAACAATTATAAATGGTCTGATGAAACAAAAGAAGAATGTTTAAATAGTTTTGGAAATTTAGTTCTTATTAGTGGAAGTTTAAATTCAGAATTAAATAATAAATCATATAAATTTGCTATATTAGAAGATAAACTTGAAAAAGGAGATGTACAGTCATTAAAATCATTATTGATATTAAAAAACAATAAATGGGATGAAAATGCATGTAAGGAACATTTAAACAAAGTTATCGAATTATATAAAGAGTATTATGAAAAATATACAAAATGATGAACATAGAAGTTAAAGTAACAGCGGGAGCTAAATCCAACAGTTTTAAATTTGAGAATGGGGCCTATTCCATTCGCATTATGGCTAAGGCTATAGACGGCAAAGCTAATAAGGCTATAATTGATTTTTTGGCTGATGAGCTTAATATCAAAAAAAGAGATATTGAAATATTAAAGGGTGAGAAAAACAGCAAAAAACTTATCTCTATTAATATCAATGATGATGATTTAAAAAAGTATTTTAATAAATAAAAAATTGCATTTTAATGTTGACATAATATACATATTCATTGTAAAATAATTACAATAATTGTATACGGGGTTTTTATGTACAATACAAAGATGGAAAATCTTTTAAATGAAGTTTCATACAGACTTAATAATGAAGATTATCATCAGACTCTTGAAATATTAGATGTTATATTAAAAAAAGTTCCTAAAAATTATAGAGCAAATCTATATAAAGGACAGGTATGCGTTGAGCTTAAAGAGTATGAAGATGCTGTAAGATATTTTGAAGAAGCTAAAAAAGTAGATATAAAAACTTTTAAATCTTATAATCTTCTTGGTATAAGTTATCATGCTATAAAACAGTATGACAAAGCTATAGAATGTTTCAATGAAACTTTAAAAATCACCCCTAATTCTTTTAAAGCATATAATCTGCTTGGAATAAGTTATTTTGAAAAAAAAGATTATACTAATGCTATAGAAAATTTTAATAAAGCTATAGAAATTAATCCTAAATATGATAAGGCCTTTAATAATTTAGCTTTATTCTATTATAAAAATAAAAAATATAATGAAGCAATAGAATTTTTTGAACATTCAAAATCTTTAGATGAAAGAGTTTTTAAAGCTTATGATATGCTTGGAATGAGCTATTATAATATTAATAATTATGAAAAGGCAATAGAATGCTTTACTAAATTCCTTCAGTATAATGGTAAGTCATGCAAAATAGCTAATACTTTAGGAGCAGTATACTCATTCTTAAAAGATTATGATAATGCAATAAAATATTTCAATATAGCTATAGATATTAATCCTAAATATGCTAATGCTTATAATAATTTAGCTTTAGTTTATTTCAATAGAAAGATGTTCGATAAGGCGGCACTTTATTTTGATAAGGCTAAAAAATTAGATATTAATACTTTTACCGATTATAATAAATTAGGAATAAGCTATTATTCTAAAAAATATTATTATGAAGCTATAGAATGTTTTGAAAGAGTGATAGAAAAAAATCCAAATGCTTATAAGGCTTATAACTTTATAGGTATATGCTACTCATCTAATGAAGAATATGATAAAGCTATAAACTACTTCAATAAATCTATAGAAATTAATGACAGATATTATAAGGCTTATAATAATTTGGCACTAGCCTATTATAATTTAAAAGATTATAATAATGCAATAGAGAATTTCAATAAAGCAATAGATATCAATAATAATAATGCAGATTCATATAACGGAATAGGTTTATCATACTACAATTTAGGAGAAAAAGAAAAATCATTAATTTATTTAAACAGGGCATTAGAGCTTAATCCTTCTTACAGCAATTCTTACGAAATATTATTTAATATATATTTTGATTTAGAAGAATATGATAATGCTTTGAGTATTGCAGATAGAATTATAGAAGCAAATCCTAATTCATTTAAACATTATGATAAATTACTTTCAATATGTTTTGATAATAAAGATTATAATAAAGTTATAGAATATGCATTAAGAACTGATAAAAGAGATGATGATATTTATAATATGCTGGCTCAGTCATACTATAGAATAAAAGATTATGATAATGCCTCTATATATTATAATAAATTAATAGAAAATAAAAAATCATCTTTCGAGCTTTATAATAATTTGGCTGTTATATATTATTTGAAAAAAGATTATGATTCACTTATTGATACTTACAATAGATATATAGATAATTTCGATTTAAGAGAAGATAATTTTGCAAGCTACAATATATTTTTATTATCATATACTTTATTGAAAGTAAATATAATAAAATATAATGACTTTTTAGACTTATTTGAAAAATCTTTAAATAAAACTATAGAGTTCCATAATATACATAATAATAATAATTATTGCACTCTATACAAAAATATTAATTATAATACAGACACTCTTAAATTATTATTAGATAAAAAAACAGAAACAGAAAATATATTTAATATTTTAGAAAAAACTATGGAGGCTGGAAAACTAACAGCAATAAAACCTGTTATAGAACATTTTAATAATGATTTCGCTTCATTTAGTTCATCTATTAATAATTTAGATGATAATAATAGCATATGCATAGAGTATGAAGCTTCAGATTCAATTATAATTAAAACAAAAAATTATAGTGAAGCAGAGAATATTTATGGAAAAACGGCTAAGTTTATCACTAAAGAAGATAATATTCATTATGACACTTTACTTTCTATATTCAGCTATAATTCTGGAAATGATGATTACAGAGCAATTTTAAATAACAATAACATAAAAATAAAAAGTATATACTTCCCTAAAAACTTTGATGATTCCAATATAGAAATTATAAGAAGAATAATCAATGATGAAAGTATTAAACTATGCAAAGAAAATAATTAATAATTGAAAATAAATTTATTTTCCCATAAAAATATATACACAAAATTATGTCTAAACGATTGAAAAAAGTTTTTAATATGCTATAATCTGAATATATTAAAAAATAAAAAGGAAGTTATTTTTTAGGGATATAAATATTATGGATGAAATGATTGAAACAAGCGGTGCTCTTTTGGAGAATGAAATTTCAGAAAAGAATTCTGAAAATAATGCAGATACTCAGGCGGTAAATACTGAAAATAAAAACGCTTTAGAGATAGACGATTCTATACTTGCAAATGAAGAAGAACTTGAAAAGATTATGGAAGCTATCATATATGTTGAGGGCAATGTTCCAATAAGCAGATTAAGAACACTCTTCAAATGCGAAAATTCTGATATAAGAACTCATATAGAAAATATTAATAATAGATACAGAAATGCTAAAAGTGCTATAGAGATACTTGAAGTAGGAGATTCTATACTTATGACTATAATACCTTCTACATTCGGTACTTTATCAGCAATATATGACAAAAAAAGAAAGAAAAAAATATCAAAAGCAATGCTTCAGACTCTTTCTATAATAGCATATAAACAGCCTTTAACTAAAGCTGAGATTGATGATATAAGACAAAGCGACAGCGGTTATCATTTAAGAGCTTTAATGGAAGATGGTTTCATTGCTTGGAAAGGAAGAAAGGATTATTTAGATAAAAGACAAACTTATGGTACTACTGATAAATTCTTAATGCATTTTGGTATAAATAGTTTAGATGATCTTCCAAAATTAAGAGAGCTTAAAGATTTGGAATTCAATAAAGATGAATAATCAATAAAATAGAAAATAATTGAGAATAAAATATTAATAAATGATTAGGCTTTGCTTTATAAGAGTGAAGCCTTTATTTTTGTATTTTTTAATAAAATTTATTCAACGCACGATGAGCTGATTTTTATTTATCATTAATATTATAATTCAAATATATCTTATATTTAAAATATTATTCTGAGTGCGGTAAGTACACTATAAATTAAAAAAATACTGGGTGGGAAGATATAAATCTAATTAAGCAACAAGAAAATATAAAGTAAAAATTACAAATTAAAGTTATAAGCCTATAGGGCGGAAAATGTAATTAAAAATTTAAATACACTGTCAATTAAAAAATTTTATATACTAATCATTATTTCTGCCAAAAGATACACCTATATAAAACATAAATGATAAAGAAGATAATTGATAATTCTTTATTAAAGTTTTATCAATTATTTTTATATTATCAGTATTATAGGGCATTGAAAAATCATAAAGTATATAAGCTCCGTATAAAAAAGCTAATTTTTCGGTGATATAAGAAAGTCCGTCAAAGTTTATTTTTACATAAGGAGATACAGGAACTTTATATATTGTTTTTATAGTATCAAAATTCCAACTTTTTTTATCCTGATACATTAAAGAGCCTTCAAAAAATCCTTCTTTTTTATCTTTATCAATTTGAGCATATAAAGGTATTTTTATTCCAGCACCTATTCCTAATGAAAAATTATTAAAATTGATTTTAGGATTAAAGCCAATTAAAATATTATGAAATGTT
Organism: Brachyspira suanatina; assembly: GCF_001049755.1. Classification (NCBI taxonomy): domain Bacteria; kingdom Pseudomonadati; phylum Spirochaetota; class Spirochaetia; order Brachyspirales; family Brachyspiraceae; genus Brachyspira; species Brachyspira suanatina. The sequence goes on from NZ_CVLB01000003.1 coordinate 49,718, forward strand.
AAAGTTTCTGTAACTTTAAAATAATTATATGAATCAGCATAAGGATATTCATAAGTTATAATATTAGCATTTAAATAATATCCCAATTCAAAAAGAAAACTTATAGAGCTTATAGATATATTTTTATTCAATACCAAATTATAACCAAGCTGAGTAATTACTCCAAACTCTCCTCCCAAATTTCCTTTTATACTTTCATAAGTATGACTAGAACGATTTAATGTTATAGACGCAAAACTCCCATTGATACCAAAAGGGATAAATGCATTTACTTCAAATTTAGCAAATAAAGTTATATTCACAATTAAAAAAATAATTACTGCTTTCATATTATTGTTAAATAAAAATTGTTCGCTTAAAATCTATAGTAAATAAATTTCTATAAGCCTATAATTTTATAGTTATTGCTAATAAAAATTGTTCACTTATAACCATATGGCATTCGAGGCTAACAATTTTTATTTAATCCTCCTTAATTATTTAATTTAAAAAATTATTCTGCATCTTTATCAAAATTAATAAACTGGTATTATACCATTTGCCTGAAGCGAAGAATATATAAGTATTGTAAGGATAACAACTTTATAATTATAATTTTCTTTATCTGATAAATAGCTGTAAGTTTTAATGCTGTTCATTAAGCTGTCTAAATCTGTTCCCAAATCTATTATTACAGTATTACTTCCATTAACTTGTTTGTCAAAAGTTAATGTTAATTGACTACCGTTTATACTTACATTATTAATTCTAAAATTACCTGTTAACCAAATATCTCTATAAGAAGCATAAAGTATATAGTCTATATTTTTATAATCATTTCCGTTAAAATTTATAGTAAATAGATCATTTTTTATATATAAATCGTATGATGTACTAGTACCCAATTCTAAACACCATATATTTGTAAAATCATCGGAAAAATCTTTTAATTTAAATTGCATTGTAGAAGTTACATTTTGGGAAATATATCCATTTTCTACATACTGAACTTCAACATCTCTTTCATTAGAGTCTAGTATTTTTACATTACTGCAAGAAGTCATAAAGAGCATTAAAAAAGCTATTAATAATATATTTTTAATCATAAAAAACCTTAAAATATATATTTTTTTATATTATAAAATAATAAAATACTGACATTATGTAATTTATATACTATTTCAGCAAATAATGCAAAATAAATGAATATAATAAAAAAGATATTATTAATATAATTTTTTGCTAGTATAAATAGTATTATAAACCAAACTTACTATAAAAGTTTTTTAATTATTAGTTTAATTATATAAAAATAACTTATTAAAATATACCTTTACAATATACTATTTTTAATATATCATCTTTAGTAATTATAAAACAATCAATAAAATAGAGAGAAATCCTAATGAATAATAATAAATACGATGTTATAGTAGTAGGTGCAGGACATGCCGGAATAGAAGCAGCACTATCATCTGCAAGACTAGGAATGAAAACTCTAATTATATCTATTAATTTGGATACTATAGGACAAATGTCATGCAATCCTTCCATAGGAGGAGTAGCTAAGGGTACAATAGTTAAAGAGATTGATGCACTCGGCGGAGAGATGGGAATTTTAATAGATAAAACTATGATGCAGTTTAGAATGCTTAACAGAAGTAAAGGTAAAGCTGTATGGGCACCAAGAGCTCAAGCAGATAAATATGCATATAAAGAAGAAGCAGCTAAAACATTATATGCACAAAATAATCTCACACTTCATCAAGATATAGTAACAGAAATAATTACAGAAAATAATGTACTTAAAGGTATTAGAACAGAAAGAGGCAGAGAGTATGAATGCCAAGCAGTTATACTAACAACAGGAACATTTTTAAACGGACTTATTCATATAGGTCAATATCAAAAACAAGCTGGAAGAATCGGAGAGCTGCCTGCAATAGGATTATCTGATAGTTTAAGAAGTTTAGGACTTGAGGTTGGAAGATTAAAAACAGGAACACCAGCAAGAGTTGATTATTATTCTATTAACTTTGATATATTAGAAATGCAGAAAGGTGATGATGAAATAACACCATTCTCTTTTTTAGATGAAAGAATTGATATAATTCAGGAGCCTTGCTATATAACTTATACAGACGCAAATATTCATAAAATCATTCAGGATAATATACATTTGTCTCCAATGTACAGCGGAGTTATAACAGGTATAGGTCCAAGATACTGCCCAAGCATTGAGGATAAGGTTGTAAGATTTGCAGATAAACCAAGACATCAATTACATTTAGAGAGAGAAAGCTACAGAACTAATGAAGTTTATATAAACGGATTTTCTTCAAGTTTGCCGGAAGAAGTACAAATAAAAATGATAAGATCATTGAAAGGACTTGAGGAAGTAAGAATATTAAAACCAGCTTATGCAGTAGAATATGATTATGTGAACCCTATAGAATTAAAGCCTACACTTGAAACTAAAAAAATAGAAGGCTTATTTCTAGCAGGACAAATTAACGGCACAAGCGGATACGAAGAAGCTGCATGTCAGGGACTTATGGCAGGAATAAATGCAAGTTTAAAAATTAAAAAAGAAGCTCCATTAATATTAAAAAGAAGCGACGGATATATAGGCGTTTTAATCGATGATTTAACAACTAAAGGAACTAAAGAGCCTCATAGAATGTTCACTTCACAGGCAGAACATAGAATGCTTTTAAGACAAGATAATGCCGATGAAAGATTAACAGAACTTTCTTATAATATAGGGCTTGCAAGCAAAGAAAGACTAGACAAGGTAAGAGATAAAAAACAGAAAACTCAAATACTTGTGGAATATTTAAATAAACGCACGCTCACACAAAAGGAAACAGAAGATTTAGGATTCACAAAAGAGGCTAAAGAGTACCGTACTATGAGTTTGGCCTCTATAATAAAGCGTCCTGAATGCGGTATTGAAATGCTTAAACATTTAATAGACGGCGATTATAATAAAAATGTTTTGGAGAATGCAGAAATTGCTATTAAATATGAAGGCTATATTGCAAGATATTTAAATGAAATAAAAGACATTGAAAAATACGAAAACATGCTTATACCTGAAGATTTTGACTACTCTACTTTAAAAAGCGTTAAGATTGATGCTATTAATAAATTGAAACAGTACAAGCCTTATAATATATCACAGGCTTTGAGAATACCTGAAGTAGATAAATCAGTTGTGCATATACTAATACTTGCACTTACTAATAAGAAAAAATAATTTATTATATTGTCATGCTATTTTATTAATTATGAAAACATGTATATTATACTAAATAAATATATATTGAAAAATTTAATATTGTTATTACTATTTTCATGATTTTTTATATAGTAAAATATAATTATAAAGAACAATTACGAGAAAAACTTATATATTTTTATTCATTATTTTCATGTTCATTGTTTCATACAGTAATAAAATAATTAATTTCAATGTAAATAATTTTAACACTGGAAAAGTAATATATGTTTGGCTTAATGAATGTCTTTTAGAATCTACATCTCATATATTTTCTAAATAGATTAGCGATTCAATACTTAAATCACTAAAATCAAGTTCAATATTATTCTTTATACTCTTGGTAGTTTAAATATCAAATAGGATGTAGTGATAGTAATATATTTGTAAGACCTATGGATTAGGCAAGTTATACACCTGTATTAATGTTTATGAAATAGATTTATACTAAAACAGGAGAAAACTTTAATATTTATAAAGAAATAGCACATTCTGATTCTTCATTAAAAAGTGAACAAAGACTTATGAATATTTTATCAAAATATGGTTTTGGAAATGATATGAATACTGTTTTGCTTGATTGGATAGAAGGAGTAAATAAATGTGAAGTTCAATGAATAACGATAGCCTTATAGATCCAACTGATCGAAACTTTAATATTAATTGAAAATACCTTTATTGCCTAAGTCATTAGTAGTTTATAGCACTGCTAATAATAATGCAAGAGTGATTGCTTCAGCAGCATAGATTGTAGATCTTACTTTAAATAAAGCTACTAACTTTAACTCTTCTATTAAATATCAAAGGTATAGTTTAACATACAGAACATTTCATATAGATAAAGTAATTGATTAATGAGATATATACATAATAAAAAATAAAATCGAATTGTTATTATAAATGGCAGTCTGATTTTTTATAGTAAAAAAATAATATAATAATTAAAATTTTATTAATTAACATAATATTTTTTAATTGACAAAACCTTATATATATAATAGTATATTTAAAATAAATATTTAACTTTTTTAATTATATAAAGGTTGTAAATAATTATGTTGTATCAAATTTTTTACCCACTAAGAGAATCATTTTTTGGTTTTAACCTATTTAGATATATTACATTCAGAACTGCAGGTGCTGTAGCTACTGCATTGATATTAGTACTTTTATTCGCCCCTAATATCATAGAGAAATTAAGGAAATTAAATTTCGGACAAGTAGTAAGAGATGATGGCCCTGAAACACATTTAGTAAAAACAGGTACACCTACTATGGGAGGTATATTTATAGTAGGAAGCATATTGATCAGCGTACTATTATGGGCTGAATTAGATAATTTAAAAATAATACTCCTCACTTTATCATTGGTAATACTTTCAATAGCAGGTTTCTTAGATGATTTTCTAAAAATAAAATATAAAAACTCAAAAGGGCTACCTGGAAAATACAAAATATTTTTTCAAACTTTTGTAGGAATTATAATAGGGGTTTATTTATACTATTTTGATAAATCAACTTTTTTAATGACATTTGAACTAAATCAAGGCATAGGAGTATTGGAAGCTGTAAAAGTGGCTCAAGTTCCTTCTTCAACAATATTCCTTCCATTTGCAAGTACAATATATATAGACTTAAAAATCTTATATATACCATTTGCTACATTTGTAGTAGTGAGTATGAGTAATGCTGTAAATTTAACTGATGGACTTGACGGACTTGCTATAGGACTTTTAATAATAATGTCTATGGCTTTGGCTGTTCTCTCTTATGTATCAGGAAACTCATTAATAGCAACTTATTTAAAAATACCTTTCATATCAGATGCAGGAGAGGTTACAGTTTTTGTAGGTGCTTTAATAGGTGCAGGTTTAGGATTCTTATGGTTTAATGCTCACCCTGCTCAGGTATTTATGGGGGATGTTGGAAGTTTATCTTTAGGCGGAGTTTTGGGGATTATAGCCTTATTCATAAAACATGAATTGCTTCTTGTTATAATAGGTGCCGTTTATGTGGCAGAGGCTTTAAGTGTAGTTTTACAAGTATTTTCTTATAAATTCTTTAATAAAAAACGTATATTCAAAATGGCTCCTTTACATCACCATTTTGAGAAATCGGGCTGGAAAGAAACTCAGGTGGTATTTAGATTCTATATTATAGGAATAATAATGGCTCTTATTGGTATAGCTACACTTAAAATAAGATAATTATATATAATTAAAACATAGCGATTGGCAATTTGTTTTAGACTAACATAACAATAAAACAAAAATTATTCCGAACTAGGATAAATATTTTAAATAACAAATAAATATTTTTTTATCAATAACATAAAAATTTTGACTGTTTTTCAAATTAACCGAAATCGGACAAACATTTTGAAAAACTATGTAATAATTTTTTATTAAATAATTTGATTTATTTTTAATAATTGTTATATTTATAATACGGGTAGGGTGTAAATATAATTTAGGAAAAATAATTATGGAAGGAAAATTAATAGTATTAGAAGGTATTGATGGTTCAGGAAAATCAAGCATTGGTATGATGCTCACTGATGCTTTGAATAGTATTGGAATAAAATCCATATATACTTTTGAACCGACTCATGCTTATTATGGTTCTAAATTAAGAGAAAGTATGCTCTCTAAAGATTTAAAACCTGAAGAGGAATTATCATTATTTATAGCCGATAGAAAAGAACATATAAAACATATGATAAGACCTGCTATTAATGACGGATATGTAATAGTATTAGACAGATATATGTATTCATCTATAGCATATCAGGGTGCTAAAGGAATTGATAAAGAATACATATACAATCTGCATAAAGATTTTATATTAGAAGCTGATTTAGTATTTATATTACATCTTAATATAGAAACTGCTTTAAACAGAATCATGGAAAAAAGAGGATTCGTAGATAGATTTGAAAACAAGCATTATTTAGAAGAGGTTGATAAAATATTCTCATCTTTTAATGCGCCATACATACATCATATAGATGCATCTAGAGATCAAAAATCAATCTGCGATGAAATTTTAAATACTATAAAAGAATCTAAAATACTTCCTCTAGATTCTCTTCTATAAAATCTGATACTATTTGATTATTGGCAGTTTTTGTATAAGAAGTATTTCCTATAGATTTCTTGTCTAAATTTTTTATATCCAATGCTAGTATATAAATATCATTTTTTTTAGTACCGTCTTTTGCAGTATAAATATTTTGTCTTAATTCTCCGCTTACAAGTACATGTCTTCCTTTAAATAAACTAACTGCTGCCTTATCAGCATTATATCCCCAAGTAACTAAATCAAAGAAATATACTTCCTTTTGCAAAGTTCCGTTTGTATAATAGAATTTGTTATTAGCTATAGAAAATTTGCATAGAGATTTTCCGCTTTTAGTTTTCATATAAGTTGGATCTTTTGTTAATCTTCCTTCTATTACTATAATATTAGCATTTCCTGACATATAAAAACTCCTATTAATTTATTGTCTTTATGCTAATAGTTAAACAAATTTTTTTATCAATTTGAGCCTAATTTTAATAAAAAAATTATAAAAATAAATAATATAAAGGAGAATCTTCTTTGACATAAGGTTTTAATTCTTCAAATGTAAAACTTATCTCTGTTATTCCTACTGTATATGGAGATATATCATTAGCCTGCCATACAAAATTTATAGAATTAGGAAGTATTCTAAAAGATGAGCTTTCCAATGTTATAGAATTAAATTCATAATAGTCTTCTTTGGCAGAACCAGTTTTTAATATTTTATCTCTCATTAATGATATTAGATCAGCATTATTAAAGTCTAATATTAAATCTCTTATAGTGATAAGGTTAGAACTTTCTAATGAAAATACTTCCTGAATATTTGCCTTTGCTGCATGATCACCGCCAGTATACATAGATGAATAATTATCAAGTGCTATTACCCTATTATCTATATATCCCACATTAACAGTATTATCTATTTCATAAGTGGTATTGCTATCACCTACATATAAAAGTCCTTTCCATTCATTATAATAATTATCACATTCTTCTTTAACATAATTAATAGATGATTCCATATCAACAGAATTCATATCGCTGCTTTTACTGAATAAAAGTAAAGTTCTATGATAAGAGAATATAGAATTACTTATGCTTTCATTTTTATAATAATCAACTATATCAGCATAATATACAGGGAGATTTCTATTTAATGAAAACTCCATATCTTTAACTTCCTCTGATTCTTCATATCTTATTTCAGCACTCAATACTATATCATCGCTTAAATTACCAACTATAGAAGCATGCATATTATTGTTTTCATCAACTTCTTGTAAATTCAATTTCTTATTATTAATAGTACCTGTAATCACTGATTTTTTATTTTTCGTATAATAATAACCGCTTACTTTTTTATTTTTTTCATTTACATAAAGATACATATCGGCCTTTTCTCCGGATATGCTACCTTCAAGCAAATAGAATTTAGACTCTTGTATTTCAGAACTATTTTTATTTTTTTCTGATGAACTATTTTGATTATTATTCTTACATGAAATAAACAACATAATAAGAATAAATACATACAAAGACTTCTTAAACATATATACTCACCCTTAATTTTTTACTATCATACTATAAGTTAATATATAAATTAATGCCAATAAATCAATACAAATCATCAAAATTATTATAAATAATTGACTTTTTATAAAATTAATAATATCATTGATTAACTATAAATTTCTTAAAAAAGAGGCTTAAATATGGAAAAAGTGCAAATAGAAAATGTTGAACTTACATTATCACATCCGGATAATTTGAATATAAAATGGACAGGACAGAATGATTTAGTAAGACAGATAATGGCTTCTTGGCATTTAATTTCAGAAGATGATATACCTCTAAACCCTAGAATCGTAGGAAAACCGGGGGCTGGAAAAACTACTCTTTCATATTATGTAGGAAAAGAGCTTCTTAATAGAGATGTTTATATTTTTCAATGCACTGTAGATACAAGACCGGAAGACCTTATAATTATTCCTGTAATATCTGAAAACAATAAAATAAGCTATCATGCTTCTAGTTTGGTTACTGCTATGATAAAAGGTGGTGTAGCTATATTAGATGAAGGAAACAGAATGAGTGAGAAAACTTGGGCTTCGCTTGCTCCGCTTCTTGATGACAGAAGATATGTAGAAAGCGTAATAGCTGGAATAAAAATTAAAGCTCATCCTGATTTCAGAGTAATAGTAACTATGAATGATGATGCCAGCACTTTTGAGCTTCCTGAATATATTCATTCACGTTTACAGCCTACAATAGAACTTCCATTTCCTGATGTTAAAGAAGAGTATGATATATTGAAAATGAATCTTCCTTTTGCTGATGATGAGATATTAAAAATCACTGTAGGATTCTTACAAAAATCACATATTAATAATGCTTCTTTTTCTGTAAGAGATGGTATTAATATGGCTAGATATGCTATGAAACTATATAAAAGCAATATTGCATCAAGCAGAGATACAGCATTTTTAATAGCATTAAAATCCGTACTTGGTACTGAAGGGCTTAGAATATTAAGTCTTAATATGGACGATAGAGATAATAAAGATCATAGAAGAAATATGGATGATGATGACAGCACTAGTATATACTAAAAATTTTTAAGTTTGTCAACTATTCGCCTATACCCATTGGGTACGCTTCGCGGAGGCAACCCGCACTGTATTTCTTAATATCACAAATAGTCAACTGTAGGTGCAGCTGATTACTCATTATTGTACAAAAATTAATAAGCTATATTACAGATAAAACATATTTACCAATATTAGATAATATTTGATATTATAAAAAATAATAGTTTATATTCATAAAAAAGCAAAAATTGACAAATATAGTTGTTATAGTTGTTTAGGTATATTATAATCATATAATGCATTTCTTATATGCACTATATGATTATTTGTTTTGCTGTTATCCTATTTTATGTAATTTAAAATATTCTAATTCTGAATAAACGCTTTCTGTATTATTAGAAACTTCTCTTCCTAAAATAGCACTGTTATGTACTAGATTAGCATTTTCCTGAGTGATATTATTTAATTCATTCATAGCAAGTGCAATTTCTTTTACGCTTCCTTCTTCTTCTGAAACAGCATTATATAGATTAGTTAAAACTTCTGAAACTTCATTTGCTGAAGATTCTATATTTAAAAGTATTTCTAAAGAATGTTTAACAGATTCATCTCCTGTTTCTATTTTAGCAACTGTATTTTCTATTATAGTAGTAATTTTTCCAGCAGCATCATTAACATTTTGAGCAAGCGAACGTATTTCTGTAGCAACAACTGCAAAACCTTTTCCTTGATCCCCTGCCCTAGCCGCTTCTACAGCTGCATTTAAAGCAAGTATATTTGTCTGAAATGCTATAGACTGTATAAGCTTTATTATATCCGATATCTCTTTACTAGATTCTGATATATCAATCATATTATTTGAAATTTGTGTTACTGCCTCAACTCCAAGCTTTGTAGAATCCGCTACTTTATTACTCATCTCTTTTACATCATTAGTATGCTTTGATGTTTCCGATATAGAAGAAAACAAATTTTCTATAGCACCGCTTACTTGTTCTATAGCTGCTGCCTGCGAAGATGTTCTATCCGATAAATTATCTATACCATTTGATATTTGCCCGCTTGAATTATTAATAGAAGCTATATTCATTTTTATTTCTGATACTATAGATGATATTTTGTTTTGCATATCATTAACAGAATTAACTAAATGTCCGGACTCATCTTTTAATGCTAAATCTTCTTTATTAAATACGCTATTAAAATTACCTTCTTTCATTAAGTCTATAATCTTTATTGTATTCTTTAACGGCTTTACTATTTTATAAACTAGAAATCCTTCAAGGAATAAAAGAATAACCATCACAACAAATACCACAAGCATTAAAATCATAAATTGATTATTTAATTCGCTGGCATCTCCTTTGAATATTAATATCCATGGAGCATTATCCGTTTTTTGTATAGCATACCATTGATTGCCTACAATTTTCACTTCTCCTATATGCGATATTAGATTGCCTTTGAAAGAAGTAAAAAGAGGATCTGTAAATAAATTCTTATTTTCCTCTAAAACATAATCGCTATTTTCATGAGTCATATATATTCCGTTAGGCGATACTATATAAAAACTTTCATCAAAATTTTCTTTTATATCTTTCATGATGCTATTCATATCAGCAAAGTCTATAGCAAATACTCCTTTTAATTTTCCATTTGTATATATAGCCTTACTAAATGTAACTGTAAGTTCATTAACAGCAAAGTCTATGTATGGATCGCTTATTGCTATATCATTTGTAGCTACGGCATCTTTATACCATGGTCTTGAAGTTTGATTATATGTACGCGGATATTCTTCTAAAGTATTTATATATACTCCGCCTTCTGAATATGGTACAGTATCACCAAAATACATGTTTAAATAACCTGATCCTGTTTTTTGAACATTGGTTATAAAATTTCCGAATGTTTCTAAATCTGGATTAGCTTCTAAATTATTAACTATTAAATTAACTGTGTTTTTTATTTCCTTTACATAAGCTTCTGTTTCATTTTTTGAGTTTAAAGTTTGAAAGTATTTTTCTTTTAGGAATTTTGATTTATATATTGGTTTGTATATAAATAATATTGCTAAAAATGCTGCAAAAAGAAATACAGAAAAAATACTCAAAAACTTGAACATTAATCCTCTTTTCATTAATTTCTCCACAATTTACTTTTATTATATTTTTACAAGGTTAAATATAAAAAAGATTTTAAAAAATATTTAAAAAAATACAAAATTTTTTAGAAGAAAAATAAAAAAAAATTTAATTTTTGTGTAATTTTCAAAAAATCTATATAATATAGTCTATAAATTAGTTATATTATATGATATTTATTGATTTTAATGGTACGTACGGAGAGATAAACTAAAATATTAATTAATTTATTATTCAAATTTTTATTACATCAATAATTTAGTTAATTGTGCGTTGAGTAAAGCAAAAAAAATTTAATTACCGCTTGGTGGGCTAAAATTTATAATTAAGCTATAAATATAATTAATATAAAAATTAAAAATGAATCAGTAAATTTTAAATGGCGGGGTATGTAATTAATTTTTATCAACTTTTCCAGTGGCAAAAGTTGCAAAAACACATTTTACAATTTAAAATACATTTTAAAAATATGTTATAATATTTTTATATTTTCTAAACTATGCTATTATTCTTCAATTCTAAAGATTTTTTATAATCTTTAATTACCTCTTCATATTGGCATAAATTAAATTTACTAACACTTCTATTATTATAAATAGAACTATTATTAGGCTCTAGTATTTTTATATTACTGCAAGAAGTCATAAAGAGCATTAAAAATGCTATTAATAATATATTTCTAATCATAAAAAATTCCTACAATTATATTTCTATTATAAATTAGTAACCGTATTTCACTTTAGCATGAGTTTTTCCGAAAGAAAGACCAAATATAATACCAGCACTTACATTATTATAGCTTAGAGATCCGAATACGGGAGCCTGTGTAAAGCTAGCATTAGCATAATCTTTTAAATACTTACTGCTGTTAAGATATTCTGTATTATAATTCATACCAAAATCATAAGAAGCATAAAGTCCGTACATAATAGATACTTTTTCCGTAAGCATATAATAGAAGTCTATACTATATTTTAAATAACCTATAACAGGAGTTTTGAATAAATTTCTTATATCTCCGTATCCGTATGCATCTTTGCCGTATAGTATAGATTCATCTGTAAAAGCACTATTATTTAAAACATTTCCTCCGAAAGGAGTTTTTACGCCTCCTGCTAATGTAACAGAGTAGTAAAGGTTTATTAATGATGAATAAAAATATAATTTTAATGCAAGTCCTGTATTTAATGTATGAAGCAGAGTTGTTTCAGATGTTATTCCCATAACTGAGTGTACATAAGATATTGATACAGGAGCCATATAATAGCCTATATCAAGCATTAAACTTAAACTTTCTATTATAGGATTTTTAAATTCAAAATTATAACCGCCTCCAATTAAAATACCTGTTTCTGCTGCAGATCTATCATAGAATTTTTTAAATGAATTTTCTACATAATCTTTATTTTTTACTGTGCTGTTAATATAAGTTAAACTAACGCCAAATGGAATATATACATTAAATTCCACACCAGCAAAAAGTTTATTACTATTAAAAAAAGATAAGGCAAATAATAAAATATATAAAAAAACTCTTTTCATTTTTATTTATCCATTTTTTATTATTAATTTTGCAGTTTAGGATTAACTCTTCCAAAAGAAGCCCCTAATACAACACCAACACCCAAAGATGAAGAATTAAGCTTATTATAATATTCTGTATACTGAACATTATTAGCAGATGAAACTTCCTCATTCAATTTATATACATTATAATTCATACCTATACTATAAGATATATACATTCCTATATTAAGAGCTATGTTATCATGTACAAAGAAAAAACTTTCCAATGTAAGTTTAATATAAGGTATGACTCTGCTGTCATAAAGTGCTTTTATATAATTAAGATTTCCTTTATTATTTTGAGTAAGTGGATTGTTTAATTTTGATTCTATATTATCAAATGTATATGATATAGGTATTTTTACTCCTCCTCCCAATCCTATAGCAAAATTATTACCCAAATAAAATTTCTGAATACCGCCTATATTAATAGTATGAAATATTATAGTAGATTTTACTTCATCATTTCCAAATATATTTTGATTATAATTAATAGCCATAGGATACATATAATAGCCGAAATCTATCATAGTGCTTGTGCTTTTTAATACGCTATTTTCCAATTTAAAATTATATCCAAGCTGAGCTAAAACTCCTATTTCAAATGAAATGCCTGATTTTAATGATGATATTGGTATCAAAAGCGAAGGTGTTTGTACAAAATTATTTTCATTAATAGAGGCATTCAAAAAGTTATAACTTCCTCCTATAGGAATAGATAAATTGAAATCTATAAAATCAACAGCAAATAAAGAAAAAACCTTTATAATTAAAATAATAATAATATTTTTTATAATTCTCATAAATTAATACCCATTATCCCTTATAGCAAAACCTAAAGATACACCAACAGAAAAACTAGAAACTTCCAATCTATCGATAACTTTAGAATTAATTCCGCTTATACTTGTAAAATAATCATTGATATAATCAGTATTGTATTTGAAAGCAAAGTCATAATTAAAATAAAGCCCCGCCATAAATGATACATTTTTAGTTAGATGATAATATAGATTAATATCAATTTTTATATACGGTATAACAACACTTTTAAATACATTTTTTATATCATTAAAATTATATTCTTCTTTTCCTGTTAGAACTGATTCGTCAGTAGCAGCAAGCTGATTTATAATATATCCTCCGAAAGGAGTTTTTATTCCTCCGCCTATACCTATGGAATAAGATAAATTATAATTAGTTAAATTATTGATTATTTTTACTGAGGCTCCTGTATTAAGAGTATGAAGAAATGTAACTTCATAGAATCTTCCTAATGTATAATTATCATACTTCATTGGTAAATTAACTTGCATATATCCTATACTGCCTAATATACTTATGCTGTTAATATATTTATTATCAAATTTAAAATTATATCCTATTTCAGAAATTACACCTGTGCTAAAATATATATCTGTAGAAATTTCATTGAAATAATTTTGACTATATATTTTTTTATTTACTATTGATATAGTTTCGTAAATTGGTACAAATAAAGAAAAGTCTATTCCAGCAAAAACATTATTATAAAAAATCAAAATAAGTATAATGTATTTTAAATATTTTCTCATAAAATAATAACCTTAAGTTAATCATTCAATTCTTTTTATATCATTGCTTCCTTTTCTTCCAATGGAAACACCTATAGTTAATCCTGTTTCAATAGAAGAATAAGAATAGCTATGATACCATTTCATACCTGTACCAATATAAGAAATATATTCATTTAGTTTATCAGCATTATATTCCATACCCATACTATATGTAAAATGTGCTCCTATTACTAATGAAACAAAATCATTGAAGAAATAATATCCTTCCAAAGAAAATTTTATATAAGGTATAATACTTCTTTTAAATAATGATTTTATATAGTTATAGTCATATTTCCCATTGTTAAATGGCAGAGGGCTACCATCATTTTGTCCATATAAATTTGCAGAAAAAGGTATTCTTATTCCTCCACCTATTCCCAATGATAATTTATCTATAATATAAAATTTTTGAATAGCACCTATATTCAATGTATGAAATAATATATTGTGATTTACATTCAATGTATAGCTATTATCATAAAATTCATAAGACGTATATATAGGAGATAATATGTATCCTATTTCAGCCATTATGCCTATACTTTTGAAAATACTATTTTTTGTATTAAAATTATATCCAATTTGTGAAAGAATCCCGATTTCAATACCTATATTATCTTTTAAAGTTCGTGTATTTACTAAAGAATCAGACATTCCTAATGTTGTTAATTTCATGTCAGAAAAAGTATAGCTGGAACTTATAGGGATTATAATATTGAAGTCTATTTCAGCAAATAATGCAGAATTAAATAAATACAGAAAAAAAGCTATTTTTAATATAATTCTAATAATATATTTTTTAATGCATAACATTTTAGTATTTCATAAATAATTTTTTCTTATTTTAATATTAAATTATTATAAAGTCAACTTGCATAATAAAAATATTAATGAGTAAAAAATTTAATTACAGCTTGGGCGGGTGCTAATAAATTATAATTAGGCTATAAAGAAATCAATATTAAAATTCAAAATAAAGCAACAAACTTTAAAGGGAGGGCTTTTAAATAAATTTGAAAACTTATTTTTTATCAACTTTTCCCGGACTTAGTCAAAGTTGCAAAAGTGCTAATTTTTTATAATATAAAATTTTATAAATCATTCTTAAATTTAATAAATATTTGATCTAGTGCTAAAATTTCTGATTATCTATAAATTTAATTAATATAAAAATTAAAAATGAAGCAGTGAATTTTAATATTTAAGTTTAAAAATTTAATTACATTTGCCCACCCTTTAGACTTATTATTTTTATTTGCAATTATAATATTTTATTTCTTTTTTATTTTATCTGTTATTTTTGCTGCCCACCCAAGTTGTATTTAAATTTGTAATGCATTCACCGCACGCATAGCAAAGCCATATATATAGATTTATTGTCAATTTGAATTTTATTATATTAAGAATTTAGTTTACCGTGCGTATACTTTAACAATTATAAAAATGAATTGTTATAAATTAGTAGCTTTATTTTAAAAGAGGTAAAACTATGCTTGAATATAAATGTGATAAATGCGGAACAGAATTAGGTTATAAAGGTTTATGCTTTAAATGTAAGGCAGAAGAAGAAAGAAATAAAACTCTTGCTTTAACTGATGATGAAATAAAGGAGATTATAAATAAATATGTAAAAGATTTAAAAGAAAAAAATGTTGATAAAGAATTATTAAATGGCATTTACATTTATGATTTAATTGCATATAGAAATATAGATTTAAAATATATAGCAAAAAAAGCATTAGAGAAAAAAATTTATTATCCTGAAGTATTTTATTATAAGGCAAGCGAAGAAATAAGAGATGAACTTATAAAAAGAATAAGAGCAACTAAAGATTATTCTGAAGGAGCTAATTTATTATCATGTTTAGCTATGCAGGGAGATGATGTTGCACTTGACTGTTTATACGATTTTGAAATGAATCCAAGAGAATGGAGAAAGAAACTTTATGTTGATCCTTCAGTCTATGCTGAATGTGCAGGCTGGACTTTTGATAAGGATAAAAAAAGACAAATACTTAATTTTGATAAATGCTATTATTTAGATAAGACTCAAAGCAAAGAAGAAAAAGAAAAAAGCCCTATTATAATAGCTTCATTAAGAGATGATAATTGTCCTGAATGCGGATGCAGAAATATTGATATGGCTATTATTGACGGCAGAGATGAAAGACTTAAATTTATAGGTGTTGATGGAATAATAAAAGCTTCATGCTGTCCTAATTGCGTAACATACAATATAACTTATTCTAAATATGATTTAAAAGGAGGAAGCGAGATACTTCCTTTCAATAAAGAGTCAGAAAACTACTATGCTTCTGAAGAAAATTATATAGAGGAAGAAGAATTAAATTCAATGCATAATAATAATTATATACTTTCAAAAAATGAAGTTCCTTTGTTTTATGGTGCATTCGATGATACTTTAAATACAATAGGAGGATTTGCTAATTGGGTTCAGGACTGGGAATATATGAAATGCCCAATCTGCGGAAAGAAAATGAAATACTTAATGCAGATTCATTGGCATACTATTGAATCTATGGCAGAAGGTACTTTATTTATAGAAATCTGTACTGATTGTAATATTACTACAATGTTACATCAGCAAACTTGATTTTATTTATTACTGATTATATATTTTTTTATCATTGTCTCTATCTCTGTAGGAGTATAAATAATCCACTCATTATATTTATTTGTATCATATTTTTTTATTGTTTTTATTTTACCGCCTATACACAATTTCGGATCATATTCATCACCTAATAAAAAATTATTTTTGAATAATTGGAATCTCTTTCTCTATCATAATTCAATTCTTCAAAAATGAATCTCCATCTTTTTTTAGTGAATGCCATTGATATATGCATCGGCTCAAACATAAGTCTTGATTTAATTATATCATATTTATCATTAGGAATATTGCCTATATAATTAAATATTTCAATTAAATCACCTCCGGATTTATCAATTTCAATTAGTCTTCCAAAAGCATAATTTCCTTCAGAAATAAAATTTGTTTTTGAATAGTTTTTAATATTATCTTTTATATCATTTGGTAAAAACAAAGGAATAAAAAATATATTGCCTTCTTTTTTTTCAAAATATTTCATTATTGATTATACCTTTTTTATATTTAAACGCACGCAGAATAGGATTATAAATATACATTCATTAATAATCAAATTTTGATAATAAAAAATTAAATATTAATCGTGCGCTGAGTAAAGCAAAAAATTTAAATAAAGCTTGTGCGGGTGCTATAATTTCTAATTAAGCTATAAAGATAATCAATATTAAAATTCAAAATAAAGCAATAAACTTTAAAGGGCGGGCTATGTAAATAAAGTTTTAAAGCTTAATTACATTTGCCCACCCTCTATACTTATTATTTTAATTTACATTTATGATTTTTTATTTTTTAAAGTTTAAACATAATTGTTAACACCAACCCAAGTTTTTTTAAATTTATAATGCATTCACCGCACGCAGAGTAAAGCTAAATATATAGATTCATTTGCAATTCAATTTTTATTATATTATTAATTTAACTTACCGTGCGTAAAGTCATTTCAAACCATATTTATTTTGAAGATTTTTTATATTATTTTTAGCTATGTTATTATTAGAATCTAATTTCAAAGCCTTTTTATAATCTTTTAATGCATCTTTATACTGTCCTAAATTTTCTTTAGATACTCCTCTGTTATTATAAACATCGCTATAACTAGGGTTTAATTCTATAGATTTATCAAAATCTTTAATAGCTTCTTTATATTGTCCTAAATTTCTTTTAGCAAGTCCCCTGTTATTATAAGCATTACTATCATTAGGGTCTAACTCTATCGCTTTATCATAGTCTTTAATAGCTTCTTCATACTGTCCTAAAATTTTTTTAGCAATTCCTCTATTGCTATAAGCAGAACTATAATTATGGTCTAAGTCTATTGCTTTGTCATAGTCTTTAATAGCTTCTTCATATTGTCCTAAATTTTTTTTAGCAATTCCTCTGTTATTATAAGCATCACTATCATTAGGGGATAACTCTATTACTTTATCATAGTCTTTAATAGCTTCTTCATACTGTCCTAGATTATATTTGGCAATTCCTCTGTTATTATAAGTATCACTATCATTAGGGTTTAACTCTATAGCTTTATCATAGTCTTTTATAGCTTCTTCATACTGTCCTAAATTTACTTTAGTAATTCCTCTGTTATAATAAGTATTACTATTATTAGGGTCTAACTCTATTGTTTTATCAAAAGATTCTATAGCTTCTTTGTATTTTCTCTCTTTAAAATAATTTAAACCTTCTTTATAATATTTTTCTGATGATGACATATTTTACCTCAAATAATTTTTTATTATAAAAATAATATATTTCGTTTTTTAGTATTTTCAAGTTAATATTATTAAAAATCCTACCCTCTATGCTTATTATTTTTATTTGAAATTATGACTTTTTATTTCTTTGATGTTTAAAAGAAATTGTTAACGCCCACCCAAGATTTTTTAAATTTATAATGCATTAACCGCACGCAGAATAAAGCTAAATATATAGATTCATTTGAAATTTAAATTTTATTATATTGTTAATTTTGTTTACCGTGCGTTAAATAATTTTTAAATCTAATCAACACTTGGACGGATACTGAAATTTATAATTATGAGTTTTAAAGTGATAAACGAGCAGCTGATAACTGACTAAGGAAGTTGTCAGCTATTTCTTAGTGCAACAATAATAAAATTAAATATACTTGCTAGCTTCCTTAATGCTTAGATTAGCCATGTTTTCTTTATGCCTTTCTATAAAGTTTCTCACCCAATCAGGATTAGTCTTGCTGTAATCTCTTAAAGACCAGCCTATTGATTTATTAATGAAAAACTCTTTATTGTTTAAATTGTTTATTATAATTTTTTCTAATAATTGAGTGTTGGTTTTATCTTTTCTTAAAAGCTGATGATCTATAGCTATTCTCCTAAGCCAAATATTATTAGATAAAGACCATTCTAAAAGTATGTTATTGACAGACTCATCTCTTAAAGCAATGCTGCCAATTATCCTGTCTAAACAATCTATGCTATCCCACCAAGATTTTGTAAGAGCATATTCTTTTAATTTTTCTATATGATTTTTATTTAAATATTTCTTTTTTGAATTTAAATAGTCTAAAGAAGCATATTGAAATTCTCTATATTTATTCTCATAGCATTTATCTGTAAAGTTAAAATCAATAAACTCTTTTTCATCTTTTGGAATAGTTTTGAATACTTTTTTCTGAGCTTCTTTTCTCTCTTTTGAATGAATACCTAAAAACTCAAAATTGTTTTTCATGTATTTAGCCATGAAAACAGCTTCTTTCTCATTTTTTAATTTTTCAAATTCTATTAAAAGAATATTCTATAACTCTCTCATTTAATGATACCTAAAATTTTATTTATCAAAAATATATTTATAAACATGTTCAGACAAAGGTATTCCATTTTTTAAGTAGTCGGCAGAACAAGCCTCTTTTCTCTCACCAGGAATTGATATAGTTTCTCCTTTTTTTAATGCAGGCTCTTTTCTTATATCATCAATGAATGATTGGACAGTATTTAAATAAGTATCTAAATCATTATAAACAGCAGGATCAACAACAAGCATAAATGTAGAAAGATTTCTTTTCTTGTCCATATCACCATACATTTTTACTAAATTATTGCAATATGCCTGTCCTATTAAAAGCCCCGTAAATGCCTCAACCATAGTCATTATTAAATATCCCTTAACTCCTCCGAAAGGCACAACATATTTTATCTCATTAGGATTTGAACTAGGATTACCATTCTCATCAACACCCCAATGCATAGGCACTGTTTCATTATTTTCACGAGCAGTAAATATGCGTCCTAGTGATACCTCGCTTGTTGCCATATCTCCAAGTATAAAATCTTTTTTTGCTGGAAAACCATAACTTATAGGATTAGTTCCGAAAAATGGTCTCTTTCCTCCAAAAGGTATAACACAAGGATCAGTATTAACCATTATTAAAGAAACCTTATTTTGATGTATAGCCATTTTATTATAATATCCTAAAGCACCTGCATGACTATTATTTTTTATTCCTATTAAAGCAATACCCTGTTTTTCAACTGTTTCTAAAGCCCATTCCATAGCATACTGCGTTGCAACATGTCCAAATCCGCCGTCAGCATCCATTAATGCAAAAGAAGGTCTTTTTTCTTCTATATTGAATTTTGAATTTAAATTTATTCCGCCCGCTTTTATTCTTTCTATATAATGTTCAACTCTTAAAACTCCATGAGAATGTATACCGCTTAGATCAGCATAAATTAATAAATCTGTTACTATAGCAGCCTGTTCATTTGATACGCCTGCTGCTTTGAATTTATCATATACTTTTTGCATTAAATCATTTACTTTCACTATAACCATTATACAAATACCTTCCGTAATTTAGTAAACATATTATAGTTTACATAATTACGGAAGTAATGTCAATAATTAAAATATTAAATTTAAAAAAAGAACAAGGGATTTTTATGTATCCCTTGTTCGAGTTTTATATCAAAGTTTATTTATATTAATCGTCCCATTCCTGACCTAATAACTGACCTGATTTATCAATGTATAATTCCATCATATTATTCATTTTTACTTTATATACATTATAATGCTCCATCTCTACTGCCCAAATCTCAGCTTGAGGATAAGTTCTTTTAGCTGTTGCTATTACAGCCTGAGGAACTTGATTAAGAGGCACATACCAATCAGCAAATAAAGCTGAAGTACTTAAAACTGTCAAAGCTACTAATAAACAAAGTATTTTTTTCATATTTTCTCCTTTTAATTAATATTTTATTTTTTATTATAATTATTTAATTAGTCGTCCCATTTTTGACCTAACAACTGACCGTTATTATCAACATATAATTCCATCATGTTGTTTAATTTTATTTCAAATATAGTGAACTGTTTTTCTATTTTCACTATAGCAGCATTAGGATAAGTTCTTTTTATTGTATTCATAACATTAGCAGGCAATATAGTAGCAGGCATATTTCCATAGCATTTAACTTCTTTCCAATCACCATTAGGGAAGAAATCTATTTGAGTTCCATTTTCTAAATATACTTCTATATCTTCCCAATCTCTTTCAATGAAAGTAACTTTTATATTAGGGAAATGCTGTTTTATAAAGTTCTGAGCATTCTGAGGTATAGAAGATAATTGAACTCCATATCCATATTGCTGCTGACCACCTTGCTGAGCATAAGGATCCTGTGCAGGAGGCTGAGAATAAGGATCTTGATAACCACCTTGCTGTCCATAAGGATCCTGATATCCACCTTGACCGCCTTGCTGTCCATAAGGGTCTTGGTATCCACCTTGTCCGCCGCCTTGATTATTATTATCATAATATCCATCATATTGAGCAAACAATGAACCTGTAAGCATTGCTGAAACAAAAAGTATAAATAAAGCTTTTTTTATAGTCATAAAAATTCTCCTGTTTTTTATTTTGTAAAGACAATTTAGTAACAGGTAAATTATCTTTACATTTAGTATTATAGTATAATTTTATAATTATGTCAATTAATTTTACTAGCTTTTTACTAAAAATTTACATTTTTTTATCATATTATGTTAGAAATGTTTTAAAAATATTTGATAAAAATAATGTTCAGAATTGTTTTAATATTAAATTATAAAAATGAGTCATTATAAGTTTTATAAAGAATGATTTTTAATGTATAAAAATCTTTTTTCTTATATAAACTTATGTACTTTTAATCGTAAATAAATTATTGCTTACTGCTAAATCAAAATTAATAATAAAAATACATAAATATTCATTAACTTAATTTTGAAAGATATACAAAGTTTTTATTTTTAAAAAATTATTCAATATTAAAAAACTTTAAACCAATAGTCTAATTACAGACATTTATTTATTGATTATATAATTTAATCATATCAATCAAATTAAAAAAGAAATATTTCTACATATAAAAATTCTTGCTTTTAATATATTATTAATATATAATTGCAGGCAACAAAAAATAAAAAAATAATTAATGGTACACAATTATGAAAAAAGTAAATTTATGTTTATTAGGGGCTTCCGGTGCTGTAGGCCAGGAGATGCTTAAAGTATTGGAAGAGAGAAAATTCCCAATTAATGAGTTAAGACTTCTTGGAAATAGAGAAGCAGGAAAAAAAGTAAAATTTAACGGAAAAGAATACACAATCGAAAAGACAACTAAAGATTCATTCAAAGATATGGATATAACATTGGTTGCTGTAGGAGCTGATTTAAGCAAAAAACTAAGTCCTGAGGCAGTTAAGGCTGGAAGTATAGTAGTAGATAACAGCAGTGCTTTTAGAATGGATAAAAATGTTCCTTTAGTAGTTCCTGAAGTTAATCCTGAAGATGTTAAGCTTCATAAAGGTATAATAGCTAACCCTAACTGCTCTACAATAATAGCTTTAGTTGCATTAGCTCCGCTTCATAAATTCGGAAAAATAAAAAGAATAATAGCATCTACTTATCAGGCTGTTTCCGGTGCTGGTAAAGAAGGTATGGAAGAGCTAGAGCAGCAGATACAAGATTATGTTGCTGGAAAAAAACTTAAAAATAGTACTTTCAAATATCAGATACTTCACAATTTAATTCCTCATATCGATGCTTTCGATAAAAACGGATATACTAAAGAAGAATTAAAAATGACTAATGAGGGAAGAAAAATTCTTCATGCACCTGATATGCAAATAAGCTGTACTTGTGTAAGAGTTCCTGTTATAAGAAGTCATAGTGAATCTATTACTGTTGAAACTGAGAAAAAAATTACTGTTAAAAAAGCCAAAGAATTATTATCTAAAGCAAAAGGTGTAAAAGTGGTTGATGATCCTGCTAAGTTTAAATATCCTATGCCTTTAGATACTTCTAATCAGGACAATATATATGTTGGAAGATTAAGAGAAGATATCAGTGCTAAAAATTCATTAGTATTTTGGTGTGCTGGAGACCAAATAAGAAAAGGTGCTGCTACAAATGCTGTACAAATAGCTGAACTTCTTTTACCTGAATTAGAAAAAAAATCTGATGATAATTCTGCAGAAAAGAAAACAACAGAAAAGAAACATGCTAGAAAACCATGTGTAAGAAAATCAACAAAAAAATAATAATTTAAGTAAAATATAAATAAGAGGTTCTGTATATTTACAGAGCCTCTTTTTAATTGCAATAAATTAATTTCTTCATTTTTGATATACATACTTTTTATATTGAATTATACTAAAATTTTTTAAGTTTGTCTTTTTTATTCAACTTTTTCCTGCAACACACATGCTTCGCGAGGCGGACTTCGTCAAACTTGCTTCCACAGGCACGCTTTGCGAAAGTGCAATTATAAAATTAGTATTATATATAAGACAATTTATTAAATTTAAGCTAAAATGTAGCCTTTAGCAGAAGGTACGCACAGTGGGGAAAGCCCCATATATTAAAAATAAAATATAATTTTATTTTTGACAAAACATATTTGTTTAGGTATATAAAAAACAGAGAGATTTTTTAATCCCTCTGTTTTAATATTTCAAAATAATAAATTAATTAAAATAAATTATCCTAAGAATCCTTGTATTATAGGCATAAGTATTTTAATTAAAAGAAGTGCTGATAATATCCAAGTTAATAATGATATATCTTTATTTTTACCAGAAACAAACTTTAATATAGTAAATGATAATACTCCGAAAGTTATACCTTCAGCTATACTATAAGCAAAAGGCATAAATATTATACATATAAAAGCAGGAATAGCCTCTGTATAATCATTGAAATTAATCTCTAATATAGGGGTCATCATGAATAATCCAACTATAATCAAAGCTGGTGCAGTAGCAGCAGAAGGTATAGCTAAAAATATATGTGATAAGAATAATGAAACGGCAAATAATATAGCAACAACAAGCGAAGTTAATCCTGTTTTACCGCCTTCAGCAACACCTGATGCACTTTCTACATAAGTAGTAACAGTAGAAGTACCTAAACATGCACCTACAACTGTTCCAACAGCATCGGCAAATAAAGCCTGTTTACATCTAGGAACCTCTCCATTTTTTGTAAGCATATCTGCTTTAGTACATACCCCAACCAATGTACCTACTGTATCAAACATATCAACAAAAAGGAAAGTAAATAATACTATAAACATATTAGGAGTAAATACATTGCTGAAATCAAGTTTGAAAGCTATAGGTTCTAATGAAGGAGGTATAAGACTAGCATCAGGAGACATTTTTGTAAGTCCCATAGGAATACCTATTATTGCTGTGATAAATATACCTAAAAGTATTGCACCTTTTACATTATATGCTAATAAAATTGCTGTTATAAGAAGACCTATAATAGCAAGTAATGCACTTCCTGAAGTGATATTACCAAGTCCAAGTAAAGTAGCATCATTATTAACTATAATCTTAGAATTTTGAAGTCCTATAAAAGCGATAAATAATCCTATACCTACTGAAATAGCTCTTTTCATATTAACAGGTATACTATTAACTATCGCCTCTCTTACATTAAAAATAGTAAGAACAACGAATATAATACCTTCTATAAATACGGCTGTTAAAGCTGTCTCCCAGCTATAGCCCATACCCAATACTACAGTATAAGCAAAGAAAGCATTAAGTCCCATACCAGGTGCTAAAGCAAAAGGAAGATTAGCAAGTAAAGACATTATCAAAGTTGCTATTATTGCAGATACTACTGTAGCTGTAAATACTGCGCCCTTATCCATACCTGTTGCACTAAGTATGCTAGGGTTTACTGCTAATATATAAGCCATTGTCATAAAAGTGGTAAAGCCTGCTATTACTTCTGTTTTTACATTAGTACCATACTCTTTTAGCTTGAAAAATTTTTCCATAAAATATATTCCTTATAACAGTTTTTTTATTCATAACTATTTTTAATTATGAAAGCTATACTATATATGAGATTATAATTTTTGCAATATTTTTTTATTTATAAATACAGATTGAATTCTAATTAATAGCAAAGATATACATAATGAAGTTATATAAAATTTGAAAAGTAGTTTTTATAATTAAATTAAAAATGATAAATGCAAATGACTTGTAATAAAAATAAAATAATAATATATTTGTCAATTATAAAGGAATATCTTTATGAACAAAAATAATGTATACAGAAATGCAAAAATAGAAGGCAGAAGTTTTTTCGGTATTATTAAAAATAGTTCTTATTTTCTTTCTAATTTAGCAATTTATGAAGATGGTATAGTTAGTGCTTGGATGACATTTGACATTTATCAGTTTGCAAAAGCATTGGAGAGAAAATGGGTTGTATCATTTATAGAAGATAATGAAAAATTAAATATTCATGGTATAGGGGATTTTAAAATTTTAGAATCACAGTGGTTTCATAAAGATGATTATTATGAATATATTAAAAGCATATTAAAAGAAATGAATCCTGAAATGCAGAATATTTATAAAACTACTCAAAGAGAAATAGAAAAATGGGAAAGTTTAAAAGTGTCATTTATGGCAAATCCTATTGATTTTAAAATTAAAGAACAATTCAGCTATGATTTATCCGATGGTAAAAGTTATTTTATATTTAGAAAATCTTCTAATTATCCATCCAGCAAAGAAATATTTTTAACTTGCTACAGCATTTATGATGATGAAACAATATCTATATATAATGATAATAATATGTATAATTTTAATGATATAAAAAATATGTTTGAGAGAAATGAACTGCTTTTATATCCTAAAGAAGATGATACTATAATAATAGAAAATCTTGCCAAGCTTAAATTAAAAGCAGCTATAAAATACACAAATAAAAAAGAAAAATTAAAAGAGATAGAAGAAAATATAAAAGAGATTTCTGGAAAAGAGACTGCTTCTGATTATGCAATAAAATGCTATCATAATTATCTTGTATATCCTTCAGATTATAACAGAGAATTATTAAAAGAGGCTTATGAAAAAGTTCCTGAACATGAAAGAATATTTTTAGGGGATATGGACAATAAGGATACCGATTTTAGAAGAATAATATATACACCTAATATAAAAAGAGAAGTATGATTCATTCCTTATTATTTTGCATGCTAAGCAAAACAAAAAATATAATCAAGATTAAAATTATACTTTCAATGAAAAAACAATATTGTATAAAGCATGCATTAAGTAAATCTATAAATTTAAAAAAAATCTTGGGTGGGTATCTTTTTTTCTTAATTAAGCAAAAAATTTAAATAAAATTTTACATTACAAAATTGACAATAAACTTAAAGGGCGGGGTATGTAATTTAAGTTTTAAAATTTAATTACAAACCCCACCATTTATATCTAGAATATTAATCTGAAATATAAATTTTTATTTTTTTGCTGCTAAATTAGAATTTATTGCCCCCACCCAAGCTGTATTTAAATTTATAGCATATACAACGCACGGTAAACTAAACTTAAATATTATAAAAAAATCATAATTATAATTTTTATTATATTAAAAATTTAGTTCACCGTGCGGTAAGATGTTTGAGGAATTCTTTTAATTATTTTCTCCATACCAATCCACATTACGAGTGAAGTACATAGCAAGAGCAATAACAGCAAATAACCCTAAAGTTCCCATAAGCAATGCATAATCAGTAAGCTGAAGTATTCCAAATAAGAATATGTATATCAAAGCCTCTACAATAGCCATTGAAATAGTGTATTTAGGAGATTTGATAATGTATCCTATATATATTGAAGTCAAAGCAGTTACCATCAATGCACTTATAAAATAACTAATATTAAAATTGATGTGTTCGGATATAGCTAAAAGCAGAAGGTAGAATATTGCATTAGCTATACCTATTAATATATATTGAACGGGGTGTATACGCTTCTTTGAAAGTACCTCGCATAAAAATAATACAAAAAACGGAATGAATATAAATAATATTGCATACTTCACACTTCTTGATGTTTTCTGATAATTGTCATTAAGAAGTAAAAAAGATATTAAAACATTGTTTGATGATCTA
The DNA here is from genome assembly GCF_001049755.1 of Brachyspira suanatina. NCBI lineage: Bacteria > Pseudomonadati > Spirochaetota > Spirochaetia > Brachyspirales > Brachyspiraceae > Brachyspira > Brachyspira suanatina. Next base: position 77,025 of record NZ_CVLB01000003.1, read on the forward strand.
TTAACATTCTGATCTGCAGTGAAGTATTGAGTATCATCAATATTATCTGCTCTATTAGCATTTTCATCACTAGTCCAATACTTAGTAAAGGCTGTATTAAAACTAGCTATATTCCACTCGGCATTGAATCCGTCATTATTAACTTCTCTTTTTGTAGGTAAGAATCCGCCTGTAAAACTAGGATCTTTCCATTTTGAAGATATTTTAAAAGTGTTTTCAGAAGCTAATGGAGTTATTATAAGAGAGTTTCCTCCTTGAATGTCCATTGTTATATTAAAATCAAAACCATTTAATATTCTATCTCTTGAAATTGTATAGAAGAATTTATTATTAAACATATTTAAAGCTATACTAATATTTTTCTCATAATATTTAAGCTCTTCATTTTCATTAACTAATATACTAGGAAGCTTCATAAGATTCTTTTTATTTCCTATACCTAATATAATCATAGCTTCATCATAAAGTATAGTATCATTATTTTCATCTAAATTATATATTTCAGCATTATACTTATCGAATCTTCCTGTAATATTTAATTTAGAATTGAATATAGGAGCTTTGAATATTCCCCTGCTTAAACTTGAAACTTCAACATCTCCTGTAACATTATATTCATTAGGCATATAAAAAATATATTTTCTTATATAGCTTATATCTTTAGTTTCACTATCAATAACCCTGGTTAAATAAGGTATTGCAACAACTATACCTTGTATATTGGCACTGCTTCCAACAGGTTCAATTATAGAAGATACGGCCTCTCTTTGATAACTTATTCTATCTCTTACAACACTATTTATAAAAGACATAGGTATCAAAAGCAAAAGCCCTAGTATCACTATTATAAGTATTTTAAAACCTAAAGTCTTTGTTATCTCATTAAAATTTTTTATCATTATGTAATCTCCATTAATAGTATATATTATATATACTTAAAATTTTTAAGTTTGTAAAAAATAAAATTGTATTTTATTTTACAATATAATTAAACAATAAATAAAAAAGAGCTGAAAATATAAATTTTCAACTCTTTGTATTCTACAATAATTTAATATCAAATTACCATTTAAGTATAAATTCAGTATAAATCTCACCGTCTTTAATTGACTTTGTAATTTCCATACTAGATCTAATATGAGTAATAGATTCAAGTAAAAGGCTAGACCAAGCAAGTATAGCAAGCTCAATAACCTCAGGATCTTCATTAAAGTTTGTAAGATGAACTACCAATAATTTTTTTCTAGCTTTGATTAATTCTATTTTTGCCGGATCAAATAGATCAGGGAATATATGTTCAGCAGCATAGCTTAAAGTAAAATGCTTAGGTATAAAGAATAGTAAAGGTGTCAAATATTTAGGTATTATTTGTCTATAGTGATATTCTGAAATCTCTTTAATACCTGTATTAGCACCTGAATAGAATAAATCACATACCAATTTATAAGGTTTATGGAATGAAGTCATATAAGGATACCATTCCTTACTTGATATTTCATTTTTATATATTAGAGCAGAAGAAGGCTCCATTGCTGTAACCCATTTTTGATATCCTTCTTCTCCAAATTTTGTTTTTATAAATTCTTTTAATATGATTAATGTTATACCTCTTACTCTTTGAGTAACTGTATCTTTCTTAGTTTTGATATCTCTTATTTTATATTGAGATATTTCTGTTTCAAGTTCTGATAACAATTTATTATTATCATTAGCAAATTTATTCATTATGTTTGCAGAAGTAGAAAGATCATTTGAACTATCAGAAATATTTACTACACTTGTATGTATAGACTCAGATATAGTTTTGAGTTTATTCATAGTTTTAGATGTAGAAATAGAAATATTATTAAGAGATTCAAGACTATTTCTTATATTACCGAGTTTATCAGCCATATCAATATACTGAGTTTTAATATGATCACTTGATTGAGAAATCTTAGTAATAGAATCAACTATTTCATTAATAGCTTTTAATTGTTCTACAGAAGATACATGCACTGTATCCATAATCTCCGTAACTTCCTGTACGTCTTTAGTAAGTATATCAAATTGTTCTGTAGATTCTGTTAAGTCGTTAGTAGTGATAATGATTTTCTCTTCTATGTTTTGAAGAACTTTATTAGCATTATCAGCCTGTTCATTTGAAACCTCAGATAATTTACGTATCTCTTCAGCAACTACTGCGAAACCTGAACTATATTTTCCAGCATGAGCAGCCTCAATAGCAGCATTCATAGCCAAAAGGTTTGTTTGATGCGCTATATTTCTAATAGAACTTACGAAATTAGAAATAAATCCTAAAGCATTTCTCAAGTCCCCTGTAGCCATAGAAGTTGCCTGCATCTTCTCTTTACTTTTTACAGAAGCTAATGACAAATCTTTAGCTTTATTTGTAGCTTTAGAAATAATAGAGTCTATATTTTCAATAGTTTTACTCATTTCTTCTACTGAAGCAGCTATCTGTTCTATATTTTCACCTTCTTCAATGATTTTGCTTTGAAGTTCTCTAGTATCTCTTTCAACTAAATCAATATTACTAGTATTTGCAGATATATATTCCTGCATATTCTGGTTACTGCTTTCTACTATCTCTACCTGATTTAATTCATCATTAACATTATTTTTAATAACTTCTATATTATTATTGATTCCATATATTATTTCTAAGTTATCGCTGATTTTTTGAGAAAGAGTATCACTCTGCTTTTTGGAAGTTAAAATTGTTCTTTTGACACTTGAAAGAACTGACTGCAATGAATTATTTAAAAGCCCAACCCATTTAGTCATCTCTCCTATTTCATCACTTCCAGAAATAGCAGGTATCTTAACAGTTAAGTCTTTATTATCGACAGAATTACCTATGGCATCTGATATTCTTGTTATTGAACTAAATAACAATTTAATGAAGAATATTATAGTAACTATAGCCATTAAGAATGCTATTATAATAGTATAGAATATAGCATTATTCATATCTTTTATCTGAGCTGTATAATATGAATTAGGTATAAGCATTACTATATTTATAAGTCCTGCTATATTAGCAACATACGATTTATACAATTTATTATCTATCTCTATATCATCTGTTCTGCTATATCCTGAAGATAAATTATAATTAAAAATTTCATAATACTCTGGAAACAGAACATCTATTCTTGCATTTACGATATCAGGATTTTTAGAATTGATAATGGCTGCATTCTTTTTATCAATTACCATTATATCTGCACCTTCTATATCAAGTATATCTTTTATATTTTCCGTAGAATAATTAAAAAGTACTCCTACATTTGCAAGTCCTACAATTTTCTCTTCATTTTGCATATCTGGTATTGTAGATGAAATATTGAAAGTTATACCTATATGAGGACCTTCACTAATCATATAAGGCTTTAATATTTGTCTGCGTAATATACTTTTATATGTTTCACCATAACTATTTGTTAAAGTATCCCACATAATCTTATTTGTAGTATTTATTTTTGTGAATTCTTTATTGAAAGTAGAGTATCTATAAATTGTAAAAGGTTCATTTCCATTACCCATAACTTCAGGATGGAATAAAACACTAACTATTCTATTAAAATATAACTGAGATTCATTTACAGTAGCTGATAGGAAATTTTTAAAGTATTCATCTCTTTCATCAATTGGATAATTTTTTAAATTATTATAATCAACTGAAAGCGTTGTAGATATTTTAGCAGCTTCTTCTCTTGCTGAAATTATATTATATTCAAATTCTTTTTCTATTAATTTAAATCTATAATCTAAACTTCTTTCTATAATGGCAGAAAAAGTTTCAGTATTTAAAGTATTACTTAAGAAATTGGTGCTGAAAGCCACCAAAACCATAACTCCAACTATTATTAAAATTATACGAATCTTTATACCCATTTCAAAATGCTCCTGTGTAATTAATATCGGCATTGGAAGTATATATTTTAAAGAATTATATCTATAATATATTTAAAACTGATAGCTGTAAAGAGATATCCATAAAAAAGTATAATATTTTTTATTGTACTTTTAAATTTTATATATAAAAATAGGCGATATCAAAAAATGTAGATACCGCCTCAAAAAATCTATATATTACTTACACACCCATTCTATTTATTACAACATCTAGAAGCTGATCCATAACGCTTACCACCCTAGCAGAAGCATTATAACCATGCTGATACATAGCCATTTGAGCAACTTCTTCATCCAAGTTAACACCTGATACTGATTGTCTTAATTTTTCAAGATATTCCATAACAACAGTTTGTTTTTCTGTTTCAGCATTAGCTGTTTCTGTTCTTGAAGCTATTTTGGCAAGACTTCCTGTATAAAAATCATTGAATGTAGATTTGCTGTCTACCATTATTTCTTTATTTTTCAAATTAGCTATAGATAAAGCATTAGAACCATCACCTATTCCATTCCATTTATCATTAAAGCCGTTACCTGTAGTATCTATACCTTTAGATGCTGCTATATAATTTATATCATTTCTGATAATATCATTAACAGCAATTGCTGAAGCAGGATGTCTGTCAGGTGTGACTGTGAAGTTTCTAAAATCACCTGCTAATTGATTAACCTGATCTATTGTCTGCCAATTGTAAGCACCAGCTGCCCCAGACTGATTCAATACACCTGTAATTCCTACAAGGAAATCTCCTGAATCTTCTATATGCTTAATGAAATATGAAGGTTTCATATAATCATCAAAGCCTCTTGCTTTAAGAACAAGTCTATTTTTATCATCTAAATAAGCTGAAACATTAGCTTCGCTTGAGTTGATTTTATCTATCAATTCTCCCACTTTCATTTGAGCAGTATAATCTATAGCAACATCAGCACCTTCTCTTGATTTATTACCGAATACTAAAGTTCCGCTGCTTCCTATGCTGGCAGTAGAATCTACTGAATTAATACCGCTTACTTTGAACATTATAGTAGAATCTTCCTGTCCATCATTATTAATATCAAAATTACCTATTACGGAAGGAGTAGTTTTTGTAACTGTAAAGAAATCAATACCTGTTTCCTGATTAAGTCCGAAACCGCTTCTATGAACTTCGTTTACGCTGTCTGCTAAATTCATAGCGAAAGTATCTAAATCATTAATAGCATCAACAGTATCAACATCTCTAAGTTCTAATAAAGCCTTTAATTCTCCGCCTTCAAACTGAACCTGAACATGATCTTTTTTCCAATAAATATCATACATTCCTTCATTATTGATATTTTTCTCAGCACTTAATTCGCTTACAACATTACCTTGAATCAATGCTCTTCCGCCTATATAAATCATAGTTTCATCAGGATCCATAGATTTTATATCAACATTAGCAAGAGAAGAAAGTTCATCAACAAGTAAATCTCTTCTATCTAATAAGTCATTAGGGCTTTGTCCCAATGCCTGCTGTTTTACTATTTCTACGTTTAAATCTTTTATAGAATTAGCTATATCATTAATTCTCTTAACCTTATTTTCAACTAAGTTATTCAAATTATTACGCATACCGTTCATTTGATTGAACATTTGATTAATAGAATTATTTATTCTGTCTGCTCTCTCTACAAGCACCATTCTAGTGCCTCTTTCAGTAGGATTAGCAGCCATTTCCTGCCAAGAATCCCAGAAAGCATCTAAATCGCTTCTTAAATTAGCATTGCCTGGCTCATTATATATAGCTTCTAATTGCTTTAAATAATCTGATTTTGTTTTCCAATAACCGTCAGTACCAAGCTCCATCATTATTTTAGAGTCAATAAATTGATCTCTTATTCTCTCTACTGTAGTTATTTCAGCACCCTGTCCTATTTGACCGGCACGTTCAGCTCTATTCAAGCTAGGTGCTTCTAAAGGCTTATCAAATGTACGCATTACCACTCTTTGTCTGCTGTATCCTTTAGTGGCAACATTATTTATATTATGACCTGTAACTTCCAAAGCCGTTTTGAAGTTTTGTAGTGATCTTTTACCTAATTCTATACCAAAAAATGAGCTTGTAGACATTATTATGCTCCTTAAAAATAATAATTTACTTCTAATTAATTATTAGAATTATCGTATTTATAAAAAAAATAATTACATTTTTTTTATTATTATTGTAACAAAAGGTAACATAATAATAAAATATTATATATATGCTTTATATTTATTAGAGATTCTCTATTTCTTCTATGCTAAGACCAGTATTTTCACTTATTATATTTATATCTATACCCTAACTTTTAAATTTTTTAGCTATGGCAATCTTTTCAGATTTTTTACCTTCTTTTATGCCTTCTTCCTACTCTCTTTTAAGCATAACCTTTTGACTGTATAAAAAAGCATCTCTTGCATTATAAACTTGCATTTCATCTTCGCTTGATATAAAACGTTCATATTTATTAATTACTTTATCCATTATAAAATTTACCTCATTTAATAAATAAAAATTGTTCGCCGTATTTGTATGTTAAATAAATTTGCCATACGCCCACAATTTTTATAATTAGATTTATGATGCTATTTTATACTTTTACTCTATCCAAGATAATATTCTTTTTTTCTTCATAATTTCTATAATGCTTTAAAAAATAATAGGCCGCCTTTTTAAAAAGACAGCCTATTATTTTTTATTATAATTTTTATATTTTATAAATTTTATACTTTAAAGAAGCTCATAGCATTAACTAATTCTTCAGCCTGATTGAGCAAAGAACTAGATGATGCAGAAGTATGCTCTACTAAAGCGGCATTTTGTTGAGTTACTGCATCCATATCTGTGATTGCTTTATTAACCTGCTGCACACCTGCTTGCTGTTCTAATGCTGTTGTGCTTATATCGTCCATGAGTTTTGAAGTTACATCTATTTTATCTTGAATATCTTTAAATATCTCTTGTGATTCTCTTGCTGATTCTGTGGCTTTAGTAATTTTCTCATAGGCATTATCTACTAGACTAGTGATATCTTTTACTGATGACTGAGTAGTCTGCGCCAAATTTCTAACTTCAGAAGCTACTACCGCAAAACCTTTACCTTGATCTCCGGCACGAGCTGCTTCTACTGCTGCATTTAAAGCAAGTATATTAGTTTGGAATGCTATATCTTCTATTATTTTTGTGATGTTTTTTATTTTTGTACTAGCTTCATTAACTTCTTCTATATTTTGAACAGTATCTAATATTATACTTCCAGCATGTTCAATAGATGCTTTTGAGTTTATCATCATTTTATTTCCGTCTACTGATTTATTTGTAGATGATACAATAGTAGAGGCCATCTCTTCCATTGATGAAGCTGTTTCCTGCAAACTAGATGCCTGAGTATCTGTTCTTCTTGATAAATCTTCACTGTCTTTTGAAAGTGCTCTTGCACTACTAGTTATTTCATCGGCAGAAACTCTAACTTTCATTATAATATCGAGCAGTACATCACGCATATTAAAGAAAGAATTAGCAAGCATACCTAATTCATCATCTCTATTAATATTTTGATGTTCATAAACCAAATTACCTTGAGATATTTCTTTGGCAAATAATACTAATGAAATTAATGGTTTTGTTATAGTCTTTATATAAAGAGCAACTACAAAGCATGCTAATATTATGAAGAACGGTACTATTGTAGATGTTCTAAAAATTATGCCTCTTATATCTTTATAAATTTGACTATTGTAATTTGCAAATATAACAGACCAAGGCATTATACTAATATTTTTATAAGCGGCAGAACGTTTGCTTTTATTATTTCCAAACACATAAGATTCTATAACACCTTCCGATGTAGTCTTTGCTATCTCATAAACTTGAGGTAATAAAGTGCCTATTCTGTTATGATCGGATGAAAGCATAATAATACCTTTATCATTTGCTATTGTTATATCACCGTCAAAGTTAATATTATCAATGAAATCTTTATTTACTTTTCCTAAATCTATATTTATGTAAATAATACCTATTAAATTTCCTTGAGAATTAAATAGTCCTTTGCAAAGAAGTATAGCTTGAGAATCTTTTGCTATAGTATTGGCATAAGTAGCATTATAATTATTTGCTTTTAATCTTGTAAATAATTCAGTGTCAGAATCAGTTATAGATGTGCCTTCAAGAGATGCATTATCACTATCAACTATTATCCTTCCATTGACATCTGCAAGTCCCATATTAAGAGCATATCCATTTACTGAAGCAAAATCTTTTAATCTTTTTTCTGCTTCATTTTTTACAGCTATATCATCTATATTTAGAATACCATTTATTAATGTTCCGGATTGAGAGTATGTTGCTATTGCAAGTAATTGTTCATGAAGCACCATATCTGTCATATTGGCATATCCGGAAACTGTAGAAGAAAAACCTTCCAATGCTGCTTTTCTTATAGCTCTTGAAGAAGACCAAATAGAAATAAAAGCTAATAAAGCTATTGTCATAAATATGATAGAACTTATTATAACAGGAACTTTAAAAGATAAACTATGTATTTTTTTCATTTATAAAAACCTCTGTAAAAAATATTTATATTCCGTCTTTTAATATAACAATTAAATTTTGTAAGTCAATTTTTTTTATGCTGAATTTATAAGTTATTTTATTATAGATTTTATATAAATATCATATATAATATTCTAGTGAAATTAAAAAAAGAAAGGATTTGTTATGAGTAAATTTTTAAGTGATAAGGCTAAATCTATAGAACCTTATACTCCCGGTGAACAGCCTAAAGATAAAAATTATATAAAATTAAATACGAATGAATCTCCATATCCGCCATCACCTTATGTAAAAAAAGTTTTAATTGAAAGTAATTTTGATGATCTAAGACTTTATCCTGATCCTAATGTATCAGATTTAAAAAAAGAAATTGCTGAGTTATATAATGTAAATACAAATAATATTTTTATAGGAAACGGCTCTGATGAAATATTAGCTTTTTCTTTTATGGCTTTCTTTAATAGAGGTGATAAAATTTATTATCCTAATATTACATACAGTTTTTATTCTGTATATTCTTCTCTTTTTGATTTAAACGAAGTAAAAATACCATTAAAAGAAGATTTCAGTATAGATATTAATGATTATAAAAATTTAGATTCAGGAATATTTATAGCTAATCCTAATGCTCCTACAGGATTATTACTCACTTTAGATCAGATAGAAGAAATTATCATAAACAACAAGAATAATATAGTTATAATAGATGAAGCGTATATTGATTTTGCTGGAATAGAAAGTGCATATAAACTTACAAAAAAATATGATAATCTTCTTGTTGTACAAACTTTTTCAAAATCCAGGTCATTAGCAGGAATTCGTTTAGGTTTTGCTATAGGTAATGAAAATCTTATTCAGGGGCTAAAAAATATTAAATACTCTTTCAATTCTTATACTATTAATAGGCTTTCTATAATAGCCGGAATTGAGGCTATAAAAGATAAAGATTATTTTAAAGATACTGTAAATAAAGTAATAAATACAAGAGAAAAAACAAAAATAAAATTAAAAGAATTGGGATTTAATGTACTTGATTCTAAATCTAATTTTATATTTATATCACATAAAAATGTATTTGCCAAAGATATTTATTTAAAATTAAAAGATAAAGGTATTTTAGTTAGATATTTTAACTCTGATATTATAAATAATTATATAAGAGTAACTATAGGAACAGATGAAGAAATGGATATATTTGTAGAAAAAATCCAATATTTAATAAAAAATTAAATAATAATGTGATAATTAATACTCAAAATTAAAAAATTTATTTAAACTTTATAGTTTTTGTATATACTATTATATTATAAAAAATAGTATAAAAACCGGATAAATAATATGAATGATACTACATTATACACTATAACAGCAATAATATTTATTATTATATTAATATCTACAATTATATTGATAAGAAATATATTTAATAAAAAAGTTCATAAACCTTCAAAAAATACAAAGAAAAAAATGCATGAACTAAGAAAAATTGTTTCATTAAATCCTAAAGATTTAGATTCTTTATATGAGTTAGCACTTATAGAAGAAGAATATCAGGAATTAACAGGGGCATTGCCTAAATTTGAATTACTATTAAGTAAAAGATATTTTAAAGACAATAATATAAATGAAATAGAAATATATAAAAAGATGGAGGCAGGATACAATCAGCTTGAAGATAGAGAGAATAGTTTTAAATATGCAATGATGATATCTAAATTAGAGCCTAATAATATTGACTATGCTATAAAAATAGGTAATGTTTTAGGACAGGAAGGTAAATATAAATTAGCTGCCGAATATTTTAATAAAGTGATAGTATCAAAAGAAAATTTAAGTATAGAGGAAGCTAGAACAGCAGCTTTATCATTTTTTATGATTAAAGACTATAAAAAATCTATAATATTTTTAGAGGAATTATATAAAAAAATATTAAATGATAAAGAAATGGATATATTAGAAATTTATAATCTTGAAATATTACTTGCATCTCTTTATATATCAGCAGATGAACTTAATATAGCAATTACATTTTTAGAGCAAATACTATCTAATAAGAATATAAGTGAGGATCATAAACTATACGTTAATAGAATATACATGTATATACTATACAAACTTTCTGATAATGATAAGTTCATTTCTAAATATAATGAATTAAGAAGTTATTATAAATTAGATGAAGCAAAGAAAGAATATGCACCATTAATATTTGACTTTGCATTTTACGCCTATTTCTTAAAAGATATAAATACTTCTATAAATTATTTTAAAAAATTAAATTCTTTTCATATGCTTGAATATAGCGTTTATTATCTAGATCAAATATTAGACTATCTTAATGAAGTTAATAAAGCATCTATCCAATTAATAAAATTAAGAGGTGATGGGAAATTTAATAATGAAAAATATAAGAATGAAAATTATGAAAAATATATAGATTCTGAATTAATAGATATATGGGAATTAGTGTTAAGTCTATGGCAGGGTACATTTATTAAATTTGATTATATAACTTCAAATGCTCCGAATCCAGAAAATAAAATAGATATAGATAAAATATTATCTGAATTAAATGCATCTAGGGAAAATGATAGTACCAAAAATATTAATTTAAATGAAATAGATAAAATATATTCTTTAAATTTAACTAATTTTAAAAAATTGTGTAAGAATTTGATTCAAAATAAATTATCATATTCTATACTGCAAGAATATACTGATAATGTAATAAATTATAATTATGGAGATGAAGTTAATTATTTAGCATATCATGTAACAAAGAGCAGAAAGGACTTAACATTAATTTCTGTAAAAAGATGGAAAAATACTGAGGTAGGAGAACTTATAATCAGAGATTTTCTACTTATGGTAAATGAATCAGGGGCAAAAAATGGTATATTGATTCTGCCTGTAAGATTATCAAATAGTGCTAAAAGCTATGCAAAACATAATGATAAAATTACAGTTTATACAAGAAGCCAATTCAATTCATTTTTGAAAACTAATTTCATAAATTAAACTAATATAGAAAATTATATTTACAACTCTTATATTTATATAGTTATTTATATTATATAAAGAAAAATTAAAAATAATACTAAATATAGTTTTTCATAAACAGAATATATTTAAACTTTTTTAGTTTTTGTGTATAATAAGATAATAATATAAAACTGGATAAATATATGAGCGATAGTACATTATATATCATAATAGCTGCTATATTCATTATAATATTAATAGCTACAATTATAATGATAAAAAACATGTTCTCAAAAACCACAAATTCACCTAAAAAAAATGTAAGAAAAATGATGGAGGAATTACAAAAAAATATATCAGAAAATGAAAATGATTTGGATTCTATTTATCAATTAGCTATGTTAGAAGAGAAATATGGCGACTTAAATAGGGCATTAAGTAAATATGAAAAGTTGCTAAATTATCGATATTTTACGGATAATGATATTAGTGAAGTAGAAATATATAAAAAATTAGAGCCGGCATATTATCAATTAGGAGATAAAGAAAAAAGCTTTAAGTATTCTCTTTTAATTGCAAAAGCTGAACCTAATAATATTTACTATGCTCTCAAATTGGGTACTATATTAGGAAAAGAAGGCAAATACAAACTTGCTTGTGAACATTTCAACAAAGTAATAGTATCAAAAGAAAATATAGATATAGAAGAAGCAAAAGTAGCCGCATTATCTTTTTTTATGATTAAAGATTATAAAAAGTCTATAATATTTTTGGAAGAATTGTATAAAAAAATATCAAATAATAAAGAAATAGATGCATTAGAAATCTATAATCTTGAAATATTGATGATCTCTATGTATATATCAGCAGATGAGCTTAATAGAGTAATAGTATTTTTAGAGCAAATATTATCAAATAAAAGTATAAGCGATGATCATAGATTATATATAAACAAAATGTATATGTATACACTATATAAACTTTCTGATAATAACAGATTTAGAGAAATGTATAATAATATAAAAAGTCTATATAATTTAGAAGATGCTAATTATAAATATGCAAGCCTTATACTTGATTTTGCTTTTTATTCATATTTTTTAAAAGATATAGATGCTTCAATAATATTCTTTACAAAATTGAATTCTTTTCATAAATTAGAATATAGTATTTATTATTTAGAACAAATATTGCAGTATCTTAATGAAGTTAATAAAGCATTTGTACAATTAACTAAATTAAGAAATACTATGAAATTAAATGATGAAAAATATATAAATGAAAGATATGATAAATATATAGATAATGAATTAATAGAAATATGGGAAAAAGTATTAAAGTTATGGGAAGGAAATTTCTATAATTTTGACTATATTAATTCTCTAGTTGAAGTAGAAAATACAATTGATGTTGATAAAATACTGAATGAATATAATATGGAAAAGCAACTTAAAGATGATAGTAAGCATAACCGTAATACTAATATAGATTCTATATATTCATTAAGTATGAGTAACTTTAAAAAACTTTGTCAAAATATAATTCAAAATAAATTGTCATATTCTATATTACAGGAATATTCAGACAATATAATTAATTATGAATATGGAGATGATGTTAACTATTTGGCTTATCCCACTGGTAAAAGCCGAAAAGACTTAACATTGATTTCTATAAAAAGATGGAAAAATACCGAAGTAGGAGAACTTATAATTAGAGATTTTTTACTTATGGTAAATGAATCAGGAGCAAAAAATGGAATATTGATTCTTCCAGTAAGATTATCTAATAGTGCTAAAAGCTATGCTAAACATAATGAGAAGATTACTGTTTATGCAAGAAGCCAATTTAATTCATTTTTGAAAAGTAATTTTATAAATTAAATTAATAGGAAAAAATTATGCTTGACTCTTATACTTACATAGTTATTGTTCCAATATCTATAATAATACTATTTGGAATTATTCTCTTTTTCAAAACTATAACAGGAAGCAGCAGTACATATAAACCAAAAAACATAAAAAGGAAAATAGAAGAACTTGAAAAAAAGATAGAGATAAATCCTAAAGATTATAATTCTATATATGAATTAGCTGTAATAGAAGAACAGTATAATATGACTGAAAAGGCTTTAGAGAAATATGAAAAATTACTAAATATTAAATATTTTGAAGGTGAAGAATTAAATATATATAAAAAACTTGAAGAACTTTACAACAAATTAGAAAATAAAGAAGAAAGTTTAAAATACACTTTAAAAATAGCTCAAATAGATATTAATAATACATATTACTCTATAAAAGCAGCTACAGAACTTGGAAGAGAAGGAGCTTATAAATTAGCTGCTGAATATTTTAATAGAGTCTTAAATAATAAAAATGATTTTGAAATATATGAACTTAAAATATCAGCTATATCTTATTTTATGAATAAAGAGTATAGAAAAGTTATTTCTATGCTTGAAGAGCTTCATAAAAGATTAAGCAGAAATATAAGTAATATAGAAGACGATTATGATGAGCTTATATTGGTGGAAAAGATATTAATATCACTATATATCATTACTGATGAGATTAATAGTGCTAGAACTTTTACAGAATCAATATTATCATCAAGAGCGATTAAAAATGATCATAAATACCATTTCTTTATAAACAGAATATATTTGTATATATTATATAAATCAGATGATAATGAAGCATTCATAAATTTATATAATCAATATTCAAGGCAATATAAAGTAAATGAAATAAAAAAAGAAGAAAGTATTATAATTTTGGATTTTGCTTTTTATAATTATTTCATAAAAGATATTAACAGTGCTATGAGTTATTTTGAGCATATAAGATTATTTAATGATCCTGAATTTGATATATATGATTTAGATAGTATATTTACTTATTTATCTGAAATTGCTAAAGCTGAAGTTCAATTAAAAAAATTGAGAGGAGATATGCAGCTTAATAACAAAGATAAATATGTAAAAGAGAATTATGAAAAATATGTTAATTCTCAGTATATAGAATCTTGGGAAAACTCTGTTAGATTATGGGAAGATTCATTTAATAGCTTAGATACAATATTAAATTTGATAGAAATAGAAAGAAATGTAGATATTGAAAAAGTATTATTAGAATGCAATATCAATGAAAATAATGCTACTATAGAAAATGTAAGCAGTAAGAAAGTGGATAAAATTTTTGATATAAGTTTATCATCTTTTAAAAGCATATGTCAGGATATAATACAGAAAAAACTTCTATATTCAGCAGTACAGGAATATAATGAAAAATTAATAGATTATGATTATGGTGATGAGGTTAATTATTTAGCATTTGCTGTAAATAAGAGTAAAAAAAATTTAACATTAATATCTTTCAAACGCTGGAGAAATACTGAAGTAGGAGAACTTGTAATAAGAGATTTTATGCTGCTTATTAATGAGGCAGGAGCAAAAAATGGAATATTAGTTTTGCCTCTTGAGCTTACAAATAGTGCAAGAAGTTATGCTACTCATAATGATAAAATTAAAGTTTATACTAGAAACCAATTTAATTATATGCTTAGAGACAGCAGAATATAATGATTATATTTAGATTAGTATAATAAAAAGAGCTGACAACTTTATGTTATCAGCTCTTTATTTCTCGATATCAATTTAACTTATTCGCTTTCTTTATTATTAGATTCTTTAGTCTCATCTATCAGTCTTATAAGTTCATTGGATCTTGAAGCTATACTTTCTTTTAATGCTAATAATGTATCTTTTCCAGCTTTATTATTTGCCATTTCTCTCTTCAAAAGATCTGCTATATTAAGACATGCTAGTATAGCTATAGTATCTCTTGGATAATTAGGGCCATAATGCTCTGCTATATCATTCATACTTTCATTAACAAATTCGGCAACCTCTTTCAAGTATTCAGCATTACCTTCTTGAGATTTTATGCTTAGCATTCTGCCGTATATAGTAACTTCTACAATAGTAACGTTATCCATATTTATTTACCTGTTATTTCGATTCATTATCAAAGAAAAACTCTTCCTCATCATCATCGCCGAACATATACTGATCATCTTCATTTATATCGAATTCATAATTGTCTTCTTTTTTATTTTTTTCATCAGTTTCTTCAATAATGTTTTCTTCTACAGCTTCATTAGTTTTATTTACTATCTGCTCGTCTTTTATATCATTATCCCAACTAGCATCAGAAGCATTACTGAAAGGATCTTCGTCTTCAGTAACTTTTACATTTGTAATTTCTTTCACTTCTTTTATTTCTTTTACTTCATCGCTTTTATTAACATTATTTTCAGATTTATACTCTTCATATTCTTCAGACGATGAGTTATCATTACTGAAAGGATCTTCATCAATTTCTTCTAAATTGCTTTCAAACTCATCTTCAGCGCTTTTTACTTCTTCTTTAATTTCTTTATGAGATTCTTTTAATTCTTTATTATTATTTTCTTCAGCTGCATTATCAATAGCATCATTATGAACAGTATTTTCTGTATTATGAATGATAGCAGAATGATGAGATTTTTTAGACTCAAAACTAGACTTTCTTACGCTGTCTATTCTTTCTATAAGAATACTTAATTTTTCTTTAAGCTCATTATTTTCTTTACTTAGAGAATCTATAGCTCTTATTGCTTTTTCTAATTCTTTTTTAAGATTATCATTTTCTTCTATTAAAGTCATAGAATCTTTTTCTGTATTTTCCAAATTAGATTTAAGAGTATCTCTTTCTATTCTAGTAGCTTCTAATTGTTTTATTAAGTTATCTTTATCTTCTTTTATAGAATTATAATTATCAGTAACATTTCTTTTATCAGCTTCAAGTATAGTTTTTTCTTCTTTCAAAAGATTAAAACTATCTTTGACATTTTTCAAAGTATTTATTAATTCTTCTTTTTCTGATTTAAGCTGTTCTATAACCTGATGTAATTCTTTATTATCGAATGAAATTAATTGGTATTCATCTAAAAAATCTTTCAATTTTTCTTCTAAAATTGTAAATTCTTTCAAATTTCCCCCCAAAAAAAACGTATATTAAAAATTATATCACATATAAATTCAATTGTCAATTTTTTATTTTATGATACAATATAATTTATAAAACATAATATAAAAACAGGTTTTTATGAAGAACATATTAAAATTAATTGTGCTGAATTTGGTACTAATAGCCTGTCCAATAATATATGGACAATCGCCATATACAGATAAAGATCAAAAGGTATTAAAAGGGGCTATAGATGCTTGGCCATTTATAGGTATAGAATATGAAAGACCAACAGAAAGTTATATGCCTTTTGATTATATACATGAAAGTCATAAAAGAGAAAATAGAGTAAAAAATTCATTTCCTTCAAGAATTTTATACGAACTTTCTACTATAGAAGTTCACATGAATACTTTAATAGGTGTTAATTTAACAGATGGTCATTTTAGTATGCCTAATATGTATCTATCTCTTGGAAAAAGCTTTCACTTTGATTGGATATTCTCAGCTACTCCTTTTGTAACTATGAGTTCTAAATTTGATGTGTTCAATAAAGATTATGCCACAGGAAGTATCGGATTATATGATGCTGGTATAGAGACAGTTACTTTAACTAGAATATTATTATCTTTTAGAATGAAAGCTGTTAATGATATTAATGGTTCTACATTTATGCTTTTACCTTCTGTTATAGACAGCGAATCTGCTAGTTTTGCTCCACATTGGTACTTACCTAGAGTTAATAATGAAATGGGATTTAGAGCAGGATTTATAGGTTCTTATTATGAATTGTCTTATTCCCAAGGTTTTTCAAAAGATTCTAATCCTTTAGCAGCTGTTTTCAAAATTAATGGGGATTATTTCAGAGCACAATTCCTTTATCAATATAATAATAAAACTTCTCTTTCTCCAGACAATTTTAAAAGCAGATATAATAATGATAATAATATTTATAATGGAAAAGAATATTATACTCATCATTTAGTACAGTTATCTGGTATGGGAAGAATTCCATTTCTTGATAAAACTTTATGGCTTAATTTGCTTGGTGAATATACTTGGAGAGATAATGATGCTCATTATGTAAGGCTTGAACTTGGTCTAGAATGGAAAATGATTAATATTGCTATACGTCCTTTATTCTATATACCTATCGAATATGAAGATAACGATGATCATAGATACAGATTTGATCCTAAAAAAGATGTATTCTGTTTAGAATATTCGGCTTATGTTAAATTTGATCCTATTTATTTCGGATTCCAAGGTTCAACAGACGGAAGATATTATATTGCTATGAAGGCTGTATTTTAATTAATAATCGCACGGTAAATAAAATTTTATTATTAAGTCAATTATCAATACAAATCTGTCATAATAATAAAAGCGAGTTAATCGTCATTAATGTAATTTTAAAATTAAATAATACTTGGGCAGGTGTTAACATTTCCAATTAAGTAATAAAGATAATTTAAATTAAATTTTTTAAATAAGCTATAAAGAATAAAGGGCGGGGTATGTAATTAAAGTTTAAAAAATTATTTTCATTTGCCCACCCTCTAGATTTATTATTTTATTCTGTCATTTTTATGAAATTTTTCTTTTTGTATGTACTGTTATTATAACACCCCCCAAGAATTTTTTAAATTTATAGTGTATAAACCGCACGAATGATATCAACTAAAAATATACAATTTATAATCAATGCATTTTTATTATATTTGAAATTTATCTTACCGTGCGTTAAAAAATATTTATGCTGTATTGACATAAAAATTAAGTAATATATCATTCATAAAATATTAGGAAATAATTAATGGGGAATAATAATTGAGAAATTTAAATCTTGATGAAGAAATATTAAGCAAATATCTATTAGATGATTTTAATACTGAAGATAGTTCTATAATAACAAATGAACTACAAAATAGATTGTCAGATTATGAAACAAGAGAATTAGAAATAGGATGCGGAAATGGTAAGTTTATAGTAGAACTTGCTATGAATAATAAAGATAAATACTTTATAGGAATTGAGTATTCATATAAGGCAGCCAAAAAAGCCGTATCAAAAGCATATAAAAGAGATATAAAAAATCTCACTATTATATTTGGCGAAGCTAATAATGTGATATCCAAATATTTAAATGAAAAATATCATTTTGATAAAATATATTTAAACTTTCCTGACCCTTGGCCAAAGAAAAAACATGCACACAGAAGAATATTCAATAATGATTTTTTAAATAAAATGTATCCTTTACTTAAAGATGATGGCATATTCTATTCTGTTACTGATGATGACAGCTACGCCTTGGAAATAATGAACCCTATATATAAGGAAGCCAATAATTTTAAAAATATTCTAGATGAAGATTATGTTCATAAATTGGAAGGATATGGAGTTACACTTTATGAGGAAAAAATGAGGGCAATTGGACATAATATATACTTTTTTGCCCATTCTAAAAATATAAGATGATTAATCAATTAAAAATTATATTGTTACTGTTAATGATTTTTGCCATTTCCTGCCGCAATAAAGAGAATTCAAATAATACAACAATTGTAAGTATAATAAAAGAAAAAAATACAAGAAGATATGAATCTATAGAAAAAGGTCTATTAGATCAAATGAATTCAGATAAAATGGATGTTCAGATTAATTTTTATACATTAGATAATGATGATTTATCAATTATAAGAACAGCCAATAATGTACGTGATGATAATTCCAGTATAGCTATCATTATAGGAGAAAATGCCACTTTGCTTTCTATGAATATAATAGTTCCTCAAACTATAGTATTTGCTGGATGCTTTGACGATTTATCTTTAAGCAATATAGTTAGAAATAGGATACAAAATAACAATATAACAGGTGTTTATATAAATTTAGACATTACCAAATATATAAAAATGATTTCCGATAAGAATGTTGATAGTATAGCCTATTTATATACAAAAAATTCAGAAATGTCAGCTAATATTTCAAAGTATATAATGAGGTATTGCAGTAATGAAAACATAACATATTATCCTTTAATAATAGATGAAGATTTGAATACTTTTGAAATAGAAAATACATCAAAATCAAAAGATATAGATTATTTAATTTTAGCAAATGAAGATTATATAAATAATAATATATACTCTATAGCACATTTATGCGATAAATATTCTATACCATTAATAAATACAGACATATCAGATGCTGTAAATACTGCAATATTATTTTCTTTAGATTTTAATTATTATTATATGGGCAGGCAATTGGCATTACTACTTAATGATGTAATAAACAATAATGGCAAAACAGAAGGACTTAATTTTGTAAAATTGTCAGATTCATATAAAATTCTTATTAATGAAGACATTGCCAAAACATATAATATAAAATTTACAGAAGAAATACTGAATAAAAGTTCATTATTAATCAAAGATGGTCAGCTAATAAAAAAATAGATTATATATTATGTTAATTCTGCTTGACAAATTTCATTCTTCATAGTATGATAGTTTAAACTTTGCATCGTATAATAGCGATAATTATCCTAATTTTAATAATTATCTTTAATAAATTATAAGGAGAAAAAAATGGCAGTACCAAAGCATAGAAAATCGAAAGCTAAAAAAAGATCAAGACAAGCAGCTAATGATAAAAGATTTTTAGGTTCATTATCAATCTGTCCTCAATGCGGAGCAGAAAGAATGCCTCATAGAATCTGTCCTGAATGCGGTTTTTATAAAGATAGAGTAATAAAAGCTCCAAAAACTCAAAATGCAGGATAAAAAATAAAATAATTTTAGGAAGTTATTATGAACTTAGCCATAGATGTAGCCAGCGGAGAGAAACCTCTCGAAGAATTAGTTTCAGGTGCTGTTAGTGCCCTACAAGAAAATAAAGATATAAATTTAATTTTAGTAGGCAATGAAAAAAACATATCAAAAGCCATATCTAAAACTAAATATGATCATAATCGTATAGATATCAGACATACAGATGAAATAATAGATATGAATGAAAGCCCTGCTAATGGTATAAAACATAAGAAGAATGCTTCAGTTTTATTGGCTGCACGTTTGGTTAGAGAGAATGAAGCAGATGGTTTCTTCTCGCCGGGAAACACAGGAGCTACTTTAGCAGCAGCTCTTACAGAGATAGGACGTTTAAAAGGTGTTATGCGTCCGCCTCTTATATCCACACTTCCAAAAATAAACGGCGAGTTCTGTATGTTAGATATGGGAGCAAATGTAGACTGTACTACAGATTATATAGTTCAATTTGCCGTTATGGGCAGAGTATTTGCTAAAAGATATTTAAAAATAGAAAATCCTAGAGTAGGTCTTTTGAATATAGGTGAAGAAGATTCTAAAGGTAACGCTAATACTAAAAAGTCATTTGAACGTCTTCAAAAAATGAAAAAAATTAATTTCATTGGCAATATAGAGCCTAATGATATGTTAAAATCTGATTCTGTTGATGTTGTTGTAGCTGATGGATTCGATGGAAATATAGTATTAAAAACTATAGAAGGAACAGCTTCTTTTGTTGTTAATCTCTTGAAAGAAGAAGTAAAAAAGAATCCTGTTAGTGTTATGGGTGGACTTATGATGAAACCTGTATTCAATAATTTAAAATCAAAAATGAGTTCCGATTCTTATGGTTCTGCTATATTATTAGGGTTAAATGGCGGAGCTTTTGTAGGACATGGCAAAACAAGCGGTGTTGGTATGAAAAATGCTGTATTAAATATGTACAGATTTTTAGACGCCAAAATAAATGAAAAAATAGCTAAAGAACTTTATGACTCAGGAGCTAAAAGAAGAATTTTTTAAAGGAATTTTGTAATGGTATATATTAAATCTTGTAAAGGCACTTATAAAAATAATAAAACTAATATGGCAGCCTCAGATTTAGCCTTACTATCAATAAATGAAGTAATCAAAGATATAGATCCCAATAATATAGATGCTATTCTATGTGCTACAGTTACCAAAGATTATGTCTATCCTTCCACTGCTTGTATATTAGCAGGAAAAATAAAAGCTTCTAATGCTTTTTGTTTTGATATAGAAAGTGATTTCACAGGTTTCTTGTCAGCATTAAGATTAGCTTATGCCTTTGTGAAAAGCGGAAGATATAAAAACATTTTAGTAGTTGCAACAGAATCATTTTATATATGTGATGATGAAAATCGATTTGATGATGCAAGTGCTGCTGCTTTAGTAACAAATGAAAAATCAGATATTCAAATAGATTTCATAGATTCAGTAACAGACGGAAATGCATTAGAAAATTGTTATATTCCTATGGGCGGAACAGCTAAACCTTATACTAAAGAAGGCGTACTCAATAAAGAACATTTTATTTCTATAAAAGACAGCAGTATTTTTGAAGAAGAAGCAAAAAAAGCAGGAATTTATGTAAAAGATATTTTATCTTCTAATAATATAAATCCTGATTTATATATACCTTCTTATTCAAGCCCTAATGCATACAATGCCTTTGTTGATGCTTTATCTGTCAGCAAAGATATCGTATACTCAAAAATGGAAAATGCTCATTCATCTTTGAGTGCTTCATCTGGAGTGGCATTATCTATGGCTTTAGAAGATGGTTCTATAAAGAAAAACAGTAAGGTAGCTATATGCAGTTATGGAAGTGGTTATACCAAATCTGTAGCTGTTATTTCTATAAATTAATATTATTAAAAATTAAAAAATATTGTTTTATTTTTAATTGAGTGAAGGATTGATAATATGAACTTAGGTAGATTTCGTTTTGGCGGAGTTCATCCGCATGACAGCAAGGATACAGCTGATATTTCTTCATCAGTTTTATCCAAGTCCCCTAAAACCGTCCTAATATCTATGTCTCAGCATATTGGTGCTCCGGCTAAAATGTTAAAAAATAAAGGGGATAAAATCGAAAGAGGCGAACTTATTGGAGAGGCAGGCGGTTATGTATCAGGAAATGTTCATTCTTCTGTTACAGGTACTGCAGCATCTGTGGAAATTGCTTCCCCTCCTTTAGGTAGAGGTGCTAATGCTTTGCTTATCAATGTTGATAGCAATGCTGACAATTTGGCTTATTTTGAGAGTTCTGATTATATGTCTATGCCAGTAGAAGAAATGTCTAAAAGAATACAGCAAGCTGGTATAGTTGGTATGGGTGGTGCTACATTCCCTACACATGTTAAAGTTGATGGTGCTGCTAAAGGAAATGCAGACACTCTAATCATTAATGGTGTTGAATGCGAACCTTATATCACTAGTGACTACAGACTTATGATCGAATATACTCAGGATCTTTTTAAAGGTATTGAGATCTTAAGAAAGATAATTCCTTCTGTAAAAAGAACTATTATCGGTATAGAAAATAATAAGCCTAAAGCAATAGAGGAAATGGCTAAAATAGGTAAAGAACATAATGTTGAAGTTATGCCTTTAAGACTTCGCTATCCTCAAGGTGCTGAAAAAATGCTTATAGAAGCTACTACAGGAAGAATAGTACCTGTAAGCAAACTTCCTATGGATGTAGGTGTTATAGTTGTTAACATAGCTACTTTATATGCTATATATGAAGCTGTTGCTAAAAATAAGCCTCTTATAGAAAGACTTGTTACAATATCAGGAGATGCCATAAAAGAACATAAAAATGTATGGCTTCCTTTAGGTACTCCTATTTCTCATGTTGTTGAAGAATGCGGCGGAATAACTGCTGAAAATGTACTTATACTTTCAGGTGGTCCTATGATGGGTGCTGCTATACCTAATCTTGAACAATGTGTTAATAAAGGTACTAACTCACTTCTATTCTTAGATAAAGATAAATTACCTAAAGAAGTAGAATATCCTTGTATTAAATGCGGAAGATGCGGTAATGCTTGTCCGCTTCACTTATCTCCTACTGAGCTTGCTCATACTGCAAAAGCTAAAATCAAAGATAAATTGAATGATTTAGATATAGCAACTTGTTTTGAATGCGGCTGCTGTACTTATATATGTCCTTCAAAAATTCCTTTGGTTCAGTGGATTAGATTTGGTAAAGATTTATTAAGAAGATAGTTTAAGGAGATAATGATGAAATTTTACACAGAATCATCTCCGCATATAAAAGACGGAGATACTACCAATAAGATAATGTTAAGAGTTATTATAGCTCTTTTACCTGCTGTTATATATAGTATAGTGCTTTTTGGAGCTAAAGTTATAGTTTTATATTTGACTGCTATTATTACTTGTATACTTGCAACTGTAATTGTTAAAAAGGTAAGAAAAAAACCTTTATTACCTGATTATGCGGTTATTGTTACTGCTATACTTTTAGTTATGACTCTTCCTCCTTCTTCAACTATAACTATGGTTGTAATAGGAAGTGCTGTTGCTATAGTATTTGCTAAGGAAGTTTTCGGAGGTTTGGGTTCTAACATATTCAACCCTGCTTTAGTGGGAAGAGCTTTCTTACAAGTAGCTTTCCCTGCTCAAATGACTATATATGCTGCTCCTGCAAGAGTGCCTTTCTTGGATTTATTCGCTCCAGGACTTCATAATTTGGTTAATACTGTTACAGGCGGTACTCAGTCTATAGATATGATGAATGCTTTGACTCAGTCTACTCCTTTAACTTTTATGAAATTTACTTACAATGCTAATATAAGTACTTCATTAGCTGAACAAATAGGCTTTGAATCACATTATTATCTTCAAATGTTATTAGGAAGTACTTCAGGTGCTATAGGTGAAACTTCATTCTTACTTCTTTTAATAGGCGGTATATACTTGCTTGTTACTAAGACTATAGATTGGAGAATACCTTTGGGTATGTGTTTATCTTTAATGTTTGTTAGTCTTTTACTTTGTTTAGGAATGCCTGGAAAATTCCCTTCTCCTATATATCAAGTATTAGCAGGCGGTTTCGGTTTAGGTGCTTTCTTTATGGCTACTGATATGGTTACTTGCCCTTCAAGTCATTTAGGGGCTTGGATTTATGCTCTTTTAATAGGGGCTGTACTTGCTATATTAAGAGCTTTCGGTTCTTCTCCAGAATATATGATGTATTCAATACTTATAGGTAATATGTTTATGCCTTTAATTGCTATGCTTACTCGTCCTATGCCTGTTGGTAAAAAAGAGCTTCTTGCTATTAATAAAGCTAATGCTCAGAAAGAAGGAGGTAAATAATTATGAAAAAAGAGGTTGGTTATACTGCCGTTATTTCGGTTACTATTACTGCATTGTTGGCTGGTTTTTTACTTTCATTTGTATATTCTTCTTTTGAAAAAGATATTTTAGCTAACAATGAAAAAACAGTACTTAATGGTGTTAAAACTGTTATTGAGGGTGCTGATGAATTGGAAGGACCTTTAACTGAAAATTCTACTTATCCTTACTACATAGGTAAAAAAGCTGATGGTACTGTAGTTGGTTATGCTATGCTTTCTTCTGCAGGCGGATACAATGGTGAAAATAAAGTGCTTGTTGGTTTAGATGCCAATGTTGAAAAGATAACTGCTATTGTAGTTACTGAACAAGCTGAAACTCCTGGTCTTGGTGCTAAAATTACTGAGCCTGCTTTCAGAGATCAATTCAAAGGTCAAAGCACAATCGTTTCTTTATCTGTTGTAAAAGGAATTAAACCTGAAGAAGCAGGTGATGCCCAAATTGCTGCTATAAGCGGTGCTACAATATCTTCTACTTCTGTTGTTAATGCTGTTAATAGTGCTAAAGATGAGGCTGTTAATTTATTCAAAAATCAATAAATTAATTAAATAATTAGAATATAATAAAAGGCTTATAAATGTTAATCATTTTATAAGCCTTTTTTATTTTTATTTATGAAGTAATCAATTTAACGCACGGTAAGCAGATTTTTATTTATTAATTTAATTATAATTAAAAATTCACTCGTACTCAAAATTTTATTCTGCGTGCGGTTAATAACGCTTCAAATTTTAAAAAAATCTTGGGTGGGCAGCAAAAATAACATAATAAAATTAAAAAGAAAAATAGTACAAAAATGTCTATACTAAATAAAAAGCCTAAAGGGCGGGAATGAAAATAAAATTTTTAATTATTTAAAAGTTTTATTCTATATGTTATAATCATAAAAAATATTATGGAAGTAATGAATATGCAGGAATTCAAACTTATAGGTAAAATAGAAGAATTAACAAAATCTAATAATACAGATAATTTAAATATAGGCGATGACTGTGCCGTTATAAAAAACATAAGCACAGATAAAGATGTTTTAGTAACAACTGATATATTGGTAGAGAATATACATTTCTCTTTAAATTATTATTCTTTTTATGATGTAGGATATAAATCTGCTCAAGCAAATATTAGTGATATAATATGCAAAGGAGCAAATCCCAAAAATGCATTCATATCTCTTTCAATACCAAAAAAAATTAATGATGAAAATATATTGGAATGGTATAGAGGTTTTTTAGATGCCTGTAAGCCGTACAATATTGAAATATCAGGAGGAGATACCACTTCATCAAATGACTTCTTTTTTATTTCTGTAACATTGATTGGCACTATAGAAAAAAATAAATCAATATTAAGAAGCAATGCTAAAATCAATGATAATGTTTATGTGCTTGGATTTGTTGGGGAAAGTGATTTAGGACTTAAAAAACTTTTATCTGGAAATTATGATTATAATGATGATAGTGTTAAAACTCATTTAAGACCTAAACTTTTTTATGATAAATGGAAGGAGATAATTAATAAATACAGAATAAATTCATCTATAGATATAAGCGATGGACTTTTACAGGATGCTTCACATATTGCTGAAAAATCAAATAAAACTATAGAAATATATGAATCCTCTAATTGGGATCTAGTTAATAGATTTTTTGATAAGGATAATAAAAACAACAATAAAGAAATATTCAAATCTATTCTTACAGGTGGAGAAGATTATGCTGTTATTTTTACAACTTCAGATAATATACCAGAAGAAAATAATTTAATAAAAATAGGTAAAGTTAAAGAATATTCAAATACATTTATAAGATTCATAGATATAAATAATAAAGAAATACATTTTGATTCATTAGGATTTGTGCATTGTTGATTTATTTATATATGCCCGCCCTTTTCATTTATAATTCTTTATAGCCAAAACAGATTTTTTAAACCACACTCAAGAGTTTTTTAAATTTATAGTATTCTAACCGCAACTTTAGTATAATTAAAAATATAAACTTATGAATAATTTTAATTTAAATAATATATAAAAATGTATTTATCGTGTGTTTCTCATATCAATAATAAAAAAATTGTAAATAAACTTGTAAAAGCAATTTTAAATTACTATACTATAGTATAATAGGTCACATTTCAGAAAATAATCTTATAATCATAAAAATAAATTTTTAAGGAGAAAATATGAGAGAAATAGTAATAGCAAGTGCTGTTAGAACACCTGTAGGCAAATTTTTGGGATCATTTTCCAATGTATCTGCCGTAGAATTAGGTACAATAGCAGTAAAAGAGGCTTTAAAAAGAGCAAATATCAAACCTGAACAAGTTGATGAAACTTATTTTGGCTGTGTTATACAATCAGCACTTCTTCCAAATGTAGCAAGGCAAATTTCCATTAATGCAGGAATACCTGTAGATAAGCCTGCATTAACTATCAATATATTATGCGGTTCAGGATTAAGAGCAGTATCAATGGCTGCACAAATGATTAGAGCTGGAGATGCTGATATAGTAGTTGCTGGCGGTACTGAAAACATGAGTATGGCTCCTTATACTTCTTCAGCTATGAGAATGGGGGCTAGAATGGCTGAGACTAAGATGCAGGATACTTTACTTAATGATGCTCTTATTTGTGCTTTTGAGCATTATCATATGGGGGTTACTGCTGAGAATATTGCTGAAAAATGGGGAATTACTAGACAAGAGCAAGATGAGTTTGCATGCAGAAGTCAGAACAGAGCTGAGGCTGCAGTAAAAAGTGGAAGATTTAAAGATGAAATAGTACCTGTTACAATTAAAACAAAAAAAGGAGAAGTAGTAATAGATACAGATGAACATCCTACATTCGGTACTACTATGGAGACTTTAGCTAGATTAAAGCCTGCATTTAAGAAAGACGGTACTGTTACTGCTGGTAATGCTTCAGGCATCAACGATGCTGCTTCAGCTGTGGTTGTTATGTCTAAAGAAAAAGCCGATGAGCTTGGAATTAAACCTATGGCTAAAGTTTTAGGTTATGCTACTCATGGTGTTGAACCTAGAATAATGGGTATAGGTCCTATAGAAGCTAGCAGAAAAGCTTTAAAAATGGCTAATCTTACAGTTGAAGACATGGATTTAATAGAAAGTAATGAGGCTTTCGCTGCACAGTCTATTGCTGTTGCTCGTGAATTAAAATTCGATATGGATAAAGTTAATGTTAATGGAGGAGCTATTGCTATAGGACACCCTATAGGAGCTTCCGGAGCTAGAATACTTACTACACTTCTATACGAGATGAAAAAACGCGGTTCTAAAAAAGGACTTGCTACACTTTGTATAGGCGGCGGTATGGGTACTTCTTTAGTTGTAGAAATGTAATTTATAATTAATAAATTATAAGGGTTAAAACAATTAAGTTTTAACCCTATTTTTATTTAATAAATTAAACTTTTATCACAAATTATATATATTATTTATCATCTGTTTTTATTTCATGATATTCTTCTTCTGTATTAATATCCCAAATATTACTTTTATCCATACTATTGTTAATTATACAATTAACAGCTTCCATGGCAGTAAGCATAGAATGGTCCATATTATTATATCTATGCATACCATTTCTGCCTATTAAAAATAAATTATCTATTTTTTCAGTATATTCTCTTATCTTAGAAAATTCATTGTAAACTCCTGTATAGGATGGATAGGCCTTTTTTATTCTTACAATATTTGAAGAAACTATATCTTCATCTTTTATTAATTTCAATGATTTC
Source organism: Brachyspira suanatina (assembly GCF_001049755.1). Classification (NCBI taxonomy): domain Bacteria; kingdom Pseudomonadati; phylum Spirochaetota; class Spirochaetia; order Brachyspirales; family Brachyspiraceae; genus Brachyspira; species Brachyspira suanatina. The sequence goes on from NZ_CVLB01000003.1 coordinate 105,482, forward strand.
ATTTCACATATAGCAAATTTGATAAACTCATCATCACTCATAGACCATAATTCATCATTTTCAAAACACATATACTCCATACCAACATAATAAAGATTTCTATCAGAAACCATATAAGGGCTCCAATTATTAAATAGCTGAAGTCTAGCAACTTTTACATAAGGCTCTTGTATATAAATCCAATTATCTTTTACAACTCCATCTTTATTATGTAAGGATATATCTTTTAATAATAATCCAACAGTGATGAAATCTCTATACTGAAGTTTAGATGCTATATCTATTACATCTTCAGGAACTGCACTCATTGATGATATAGAATGTATTAAATCTTTTACAGGCATTGTTGAAATAAGATAATCTATATTATCTATAGTTTCATTATCATTAGAAGTGATGGAAATAACTTTATTATTTTCTATTCTTATTTTATCTATTTTTTTATTAAAATGTATTTTGCCGCCCATATTTTCTATTTCTTTTGCCACTGTTTCCCATAATTGTCCTGGACCATATTTAGGATATAAAAACTTCTCTATTAAACTAGTTTCTACACCTTTTTGTTTTATATCATTACTTTTCTTTTTTGGTTTTAAAGCATTAATTATAGTTTTCCAAACAGAAAGCCCTTTAACTCTTTGTGCTCCCCAATCAGGGCTTAATTGTGAAGGTTTTACACCCCATACTTTTTCTGTATAATCTCTAAAAAATAAATTATATAATTCTCTTCCAAATCTATTAATATAAAATTTTTCGAGAGAGTCTACTTTTTTATATGGAAAAATAGAAGAATTAATGTAGCTAAATCCTATTTTGCTGCATCTTATTAGTCCTAAATTAAATATTAAATCCTTGCTTAAAGTAACAGGATAATTAAATAATTTCTTTAAGAAAAATATCCTTGAAAGTCTATTTCTTACAAGCATAACTCTATCAGTATTTTCAGGATTTAAATCTTTAGATTCTTCAGGCATAATATTAAGCCAAAAATTCATGACTTTATCGCTTTTAGAAAAAAATCTATGTCCTCCTATATCCATTCTATTTCCATTATTATTAACAGTTTGGGATATACCTCCAATAACATTTGTTTCTTCATATATCTCAACTTTAATATTTTTATTATTTTTTAATAACCCATAAGCAGCTGTAAGACCTGCAGGTCCTGCTCCTATAATAATAATTTTATTGATACTCATAAATCAATCCTTATAATTTTATTTATTACTTACAATATATAATGTTATACTCTCTGTTTTTCCATAAAAATTAGTAATTTCTCTATATTTTAATCCATTATTTTCATAATCTAAAGATATAATAGTTTTATTATTCATATTAGTTATAAAATTTGTATTATTATATTTATTTTGTTTTCTTTTTACTATCCAGTCAGAGAAAGTTGCATATCTTTCAAGCCCTGTGTCATATATTATTTTATCTTTAAAATATGGCGATATAGAAGAAGCCAGATGAGACGAACTATTAACTATTATTATATACTTTTCTTTATCATCATAATGATTATCTTTTATATATTGTGCGGCATTTTTACTTCCAGAAAAATCATTTTTTATATCATAAACATATCTGTTAATATCAAAATAATATAAATAACAGATAATGCAAACAAATAATATATTCAAATTTAATCTAAATGATGGAGATTGATTTTTACTATAGAAATTTATTAAAAACATTATGTAAATAATAAACAAAAATACATGTCTATCTGATAATTTATAAAATGCATTTATAGAAAATATAAACACTAATGTTAAAAATAATTTCAATATAAATTCTTTTTTAGATCCTATTTTTGGAAGTAAAAATTTATTATGCATTTTTAGATATATAAGTAAAGCAAAGAAACAAGCTGAAAGAATAACCACAAACAATGATAAATAATAGAAATGTTCTATATTTTTTATAAAAGAAAACATACTAGATCTATTATACATCATTATTAATATTTGATATAATATTAAAGATAAAAAGAAATATAATATTATTATATCTTTCATCTTTTTCTTTAAGAAAAGATTATTTTTTTTAGAAAATATTTTATATATAAAGAAAAATGATTCTACAAAAGCTATTGAAGTACCAACTACAGTAGTATTCATAAGAAGCCCTACTAAAATAACATATCTAGTAGTTTTTATATACCTATATTCATAGATATATAAAATTAAAATATAAAGCATGAAAGCAAGTCCGTAATTTCTAGCAACTGCACTATATTCATACATAACCATAACATTAAAAATTATAAAAAACTGTGTAAGCCAGCCATATTTAATATTTTTAAATAATAATAAATATACACCTATTACTATAAATAAAGCATTTATTATATGCAAAGTAGGATAAAATGGGAGAAAAGTAAAAGGCTTAATGACAAAAAAGAAAAAGAAAGGATGTCCTTCAGGGCCTGTTTGTAAAAATATATCCAAAAAAGATAAATCTCTTGCTATAAGCCAAGCCTGCCCCTCATCTCTCCAAGGTTCATGATGATATATAGCATTAACTATAAATGCTATATAAAAAATAAAAAACAAATATTTAAAAATGAGAACAGATATTTTTTGCTTATTATTTTCTGCAAGAAAAATAGGAGGATTTTTATAATTTCTTTGCATTATAAAAAATACAGATATTAACAAAATAATACCTATAAAAAAATATAATCTTAATTTTAGTGTATAATTAATATTATCAATTTTATTTTCTTCTATTTTTTTATCCGATATCAAATTTCCATAAAGACTTTCTTTATTATCAAAATTTATTTCTTTAATAAAATTATTATTTTCTAATATTTTATTTGTTTCTATATTTAATTTATAAACATGATTATTTTTAAAAACTTTATCATGACATCTTAATGCAAAACTATAATAATAGTTTGTAATATTTTCATTCGTAAATATATAATCAACTAAAGCTATACTATCTACAATACCATTAATAGTAAATAACTTTTTTATATCTTCAATATTGATATTATTTAATTCTAAAGTAATATAATTATCTAATTTTAAATCTTCTAATACTGCTGATCTATTTTTAATACCTAATATATAAGTCGTAATAATTAATATTAATATTAAAGCGATTATCAATATATTAATTTTTTTATTTATCATAAATAGAAACTCCGTAATATAATGATTATAGATTAATGAATTAAAACCCTAGTATTATCCTTAAAAATCATCTACTATAATAATTTCTTTTTCTATATAACGCTTTGAATTTATAATATTTTTTTCATTACAACAATGTATTATTAATGATATTTTCATTGTTATACTAAAAATTCTCATAAACAATTCTTACATTATTTATGAGAATATAAAGACTCCATTTATATAATTATGTTAAGGATTATACAACAATACAAATAAATAAGCAACTAAAACAATATAAATAAAATTAATATCTAATTTTTTTAACATTTTCCATAAAAAATATAAAAGAAAAAATACTTGTTAAAATTTCGGCTGTTGGAAAAGAAAGCCATACTCCTGTCATATTAAAAAGCGATGATAAAATAAATATTGATGGCATAATAAATATAAAGCCTCTTAATATTGATATTATAAATGAAGGTTTAGCTTTATCCATAGCTGAAAAATATACGCAAGTTATAATATTATAGCCTACAAATATAAAGGCAGTGAAATATATGCGAAGTCCATTAACTGATATTGTTTGAAGCTCTTCTATATTATCTCTATTGAAAAGCGAAGTTATTTCATTTGCAAACACATAAGTAATTATATAAATAAAAATAGAAATACTAGATGATAAAATCAAAGCATATTTATATATTTTATTAATATTTTCTGTGTTATTATAATTCATACTTATAATAGGCTGCACACCCTGCCCCATTCCTGTAAATATTGCTATGATTACTAATGCGATATTAGCGGTTATACCATAAGCTGCAACTCCTACATTACCGGCAATATTTAATATTATTATATTAAAAACTACCATTACAAAACCTGATGATAATTCTGTTATAAGAAAAGATATTCCAAGAGAAGATATTTCAAAAAACTTCTTAAAACTAATATTAGGCTTAACAATAAAAAATGTATTTTTCTTTTTTATGAATAATGTTGATAATATTAGTATACTCACTATTGGAGAGAAAACTGTTGCAAGCACAGCTCCGAATATTCCCATATTCAAAGGAAATATAAATATATAATCAAAAACTATATTAAATAAACTTCCCATAAGCATAGCAATCATAGCAAGCCTTGGATGATTATCATTTCTAACGAATCCCAAAAGTACATTATTAAGCATAAACATAGGCGAAAATAAAAGTATCATCTTAATATAAATATTTGTCATACTATGTATATTATCTTTAGCACCTAGAATATAGGCTATATATGATGTAAAGAAAATAGTTACAACTATAAACAAAATAGATATTATTAATATATAAATTAAAGAGTTAGTAAATATAATATTAGCTTCATTATTTTTACTTTGAGTTTTTAATATTGCGTATTTAGTAGCAGATCCCATACCGAGCATTAAACCAAGTCCATTAACAAAATTAAAAATTGGTATAGCTATATTTAAAGCGGTAAGTCCGTCAGCCCCTATTCCTCTTGCCACAAAGAAAGTATCAGCGAGTATATAGCATGATAATCCTATCATACCAAGTACGTTTAATGATACATATTTGATAAACATATTCAACACATTCATAAAAAATACCCCATAATAAAAAAACGTTTGCGTTCATACTTTCTAAGGCCTACGGTATGAATACAAACGTTTTAAAAAAATTTATCCGGCGACAAATTTTATTATTTTCATAGATATTGATATTTCTAATTATATACAAAAAATATTATAAGTCAAATATAATGCTTTACTCATATACCCCGCCCTTTTATATTTTTTACTTATTTTTAAAATCAATAATTTAACTTTTCTTTTTATTTTACTTATAAAAGCATTCCCACCCAAATATTGATTAAATTTATAACTTCTTTAACGCACGGTTAGAAAGCTTTAATTATAAAATTATTTGAAATTATAATTTTATCAATATTCATAGTTTTACTCACCGTGCGGTGTGAAAATAATAAATTTATTCTAATCTAGGGTGGGTTTTGTAAACTCTAATTTGATAATAAAAAATTGAAAGTTTATATTTGAAAATCACTATTCTAAATATAGAGGGCGGGGAATTAAAAAAGATTCTATACTATATATTATATGAAGAATGTATAGATATATATTCCTGAGTTAAATCAGTGAAATAATAATAATCTTCGTATTTTGTATTATATCCTAAATCTATATTTATATAATTTTCCTTTCTTTCTGTGTCAACATTATATTTATTTATAATTCCATTTTTATAAATCTCTACGTCATTTACGAATAGAGATACATTATTTATATTGATATTACAATTACCTAAAACAGATAATATTTTTTCGAAATTAGGATCCTTAGAAAGAAATAAAATTTTTACTAGATTAGAAGTTGCTATTTTCTTTGCTATTTCAAAAGCATCATTTTGTGTTTTTGCTCTTTTTACAGAAACTATTATAGTTTTTGTTATACCTTCACCATCAAGTATTATCATTTTGGCAAGATATGCACATATTTCATCTAATGTATATTTTAAATCTTTAAATAATTTTTTATTTTTTTCTGTAAGGATTTTATTATTTAAAGCTCCATTTGCCATAATAAGAGCCATATCATTTGTAGAAGTTTCTCCGTCTACAGATATTCTATTTAAAGTTTTATCTATTGATTCTCTGAACGCTTTATCTAAAGCTTCTTTTTCTATATTAAGATCTGTGAATATAAAAAGAAGCACAGTTGCCATATTAGGGTGTATAATAGAACTTCCCTTGGCAACAGCATAAAAATTAGCAATTTTTCCGGCAGATACTTCTAATTGTGTAGTATATATTTTATCAAATTTATCTCTGGTCTGAATTGCTTTAGAAATATTATCAAAACTATTATTGAAATATTTATTTGATATACCAATAGCTTTTTTAATTTTTTCTGTTTCAAGCGGTACACCAACAATTCCTGTAGAAGCCATTAATATATTATCTTTCTTTATATCAAAAGTTTCAGAAGCATATTTCACAACATCTAAAACATCATCATAGCCTTTTTTACCAGTTAAAGCATTGGCTATTTTACTATTAACTATTAATAGCTCTATATCATTTTTATCGTTTTTTTTAGAAAATATAATAGGAGCAGCCTGGAAATTATTTTGAGTATATACAGCAGATACAACGCTTGGAGGATCGCTTTTTATTATTGCTAAATCATAATCATTATTTTTAAGCCCTGACTTCATTGCAGCAGAAGAAAATCCCAGAGGCATATCATACATTAAATAAATCCTCCTCTTCCGGATCAGCATCATCCTCTATTCTTTTTACTTTCCTATTCTCATAATTTATTCTTTTTCGTACAAAAAATCTAGTATTCTTACCATTTTGTCTTTCTTGTATAATTCCAAAAGTTCCAGAACCAAGATAAACTATTTTATCTTCTTCTTCCATATCAGAAATGTTATTCTCTTTGATTTCATTTAATATACATTCAAAATGAGCTAATTCTCCGCTGGCATTATGCCTTATAGCTTCTTCTACTATATAAATTGGCTCATTACATATAGGACATATAGGTCTTTCAACGTCTTCTTTCATACGTTTTTTAAGATAATTTTTTTCATGTTCCTCTATGCTTTTCTCTTGATATTTATATTGATTATTATATTTTTTCTTATAAAAGTTATTTTTATTCTTCTTATTATTGTAGAATTTTTTATTATTTTCTTTATTGTTATTAAATTTTTTGAATTTCTTCTCTGACATCCATAAACCTTTTTATATAAAGCAACACTGATAAAAGTATTGCTTTATATATATAAAAAACAATTAATTATTCATCAAAATCATCATCATAATCATCTTCATCATCGTAATCATCATCATAGTCGTCATCATCATCATCAAAATCGTCATCGAAATCATCATCGAAGTCATCGTCAAAATCATCTATATCGTCATCATAGTCATCGTCGTCGTCATAGTCATCATCATAATCATCTTCATCATCATAATCGTCATCAAAATCATCATCATCATCGTCGAAGTCGTCATCGTCGAAGTCGTCATCATCATCGAAATCGCCTTCATCGTCATAATCATCTTCATCATCATAGTCATCATCATAATCATCGTAATCATCTTCATAATCATCATCATCTAATTTTGCAAAATAGCCATTATTTAATATATTGAGTTCGTCTAAAAAATAGATAGATCCTAATTCTTCCATCATTTGCTCCATAATTCATAATTTTAAAGCTATAATAATACATAAGTTTTTTTTGTCAAGTATAAATATATTTAATTTTTAAAAATTATTTAATATAGGAAATTGATAGTATTTTGATAATTTCATACTAATTAAATTGATATAAACACTTGAATAAATCAATTATATTTGATTTATTTAATAATAAAGTATATTTCTTATAAAAATATACTAATATATAAAACTATTTTTGTTTTAAATGAATATATTCTATAATTAATTACATACTTATTAAACTATATTATTATATTTTAATAAAAGTTTGTTTTATAGTATGCTATCTTATAAAAAGTTAACTAGAAACCTGCATAAAAACTAAAGTTCTAAAGGCTCACTATTTTGATTTAATTATATATAATTAATTACAATTACTTATCTTGCAATACTCCTATTACAGATAATTCTATTCCTTTTATCATACAATCAAAATAATTCTCTAAAAAATCTATGACAGCTAAAGCTCCATAGGCTCATTATTTTTTACTAATAAAAAACCCGCAGCAACTAAAGTTACTACGGGCTCACTATTTTGATTTAATTATATATAATTAATTACAATTACTTATCTTGCAATACTGCGATACCTGGAAGTTCTATTCCTTCTAGGAACTCTAAAGAAGCTCCGCCGCCTGTAGATACGTGAGTCATCTTATCAGCAACACCAGATTTATTAACAGCAGATACACTGTCGCCGCCGCCTATTATACTTACAGCACCAGAGTTAGCAATAAATTTAGCTACTTCAAAAGTACCTTTAGCAAAATTAGCCATTTCAAATACACCTAATGGTCCATTCCAAACAACTGTTTTAGCATTTTTAAGTATGTCTTCAAGTTCTTTCAAAGTTTTAGGTCCAACGTCCATACCCATCCAACCAGCAGGTATAGCATTAGAATCTACTGTCTTAATATTAGCATCATTATCAAATTTATCAGCTATAACATTATCAACAGGTAAATATAAAGTTTTGTTTAATTCTTTAGCTTTATCCATAATTTCTTTAGCAGTAGCTATATAATCATCTTCGCATAAAGAAGTACCTATTTCAAATCCTTTAGCTTTGAAGAAAGTATAAGCCATACCGCCTACAACAATTAAAGTATCTACTTTGTTAAGTAAGTTTTTAAGTACAGAAATTTTTGAAGAAACTTTAGCTCCTCCAATTATAGCTACAAAAGGACGCTCAGGATTAGCAACAGCATCACCTAAGTATTTAATTTCTTTTTCCATTAAGAAACCAGCTACAGCAGGCATACCAGCTTTAGCAGATACTATACCAGCAGTAGAAGCATGTGCTCTGTGAGCAGTACCGAAAGCATCATTAACATAAACATCAGCTAAATCAGCTAATTGTTTAGAAAATGCTGCATCATTTTTCTCCTCTTCAGCATGATATCTCAAGTTTTCAAGAAGTAATACATCTCCGGCTTTTAATTCAGCAGCCTGTTTTTTTACTTCTTCACCTATACAATCATTAGCAAAAGAAACTTTATTATTAGGAAGTTTAGTTTTTAAATAATCAAATACAGGTTTTAAAGAGTATTTAGGATTTGCTTCGCCTTTTGGTCTTCCTAAATGGCTCATAAGTATTAAGCAAGCACCTTGAGAAAGTATATATTCAATAGTAGGCATAGCAGCATCTACTCTTGTAGTGTCTGTAATTTTTGAACTTGTTTCTTTATCAAGAGGTACATTGAAGTCAACTCTCATTATGACTTTTTTACCTTTAATATCTATATCTTTTACTGATTTTTTCATTATGAACTCCTTATTATTGCTATGCTCGCCTCCGCCTATAATTAGCAAATAAATAAATTTATTTGCTTGTATGTGCCTCTATGGGCGGCTTTGGCTCGCTTTTTTATTATTGCTATTATTAATAAAAATTTAAAGGGTGCTATAATGAAATATAACACCCTTTTATTATAGCTTAACAATTATAATTATTACTAATATTATTTTTTGTTATACATATATAATAATAAATCAATTACTCTGTTAGAATAACCCCATTCATTATCATACCAAGAAACAATTTTGAAGAATCTTTTTTCATCTTTCAAGTTGTTTTGAGTAGTAGCTAGAGAGTCATATATAGAGCTTCTAGAGTCATGTATAAAGTCGCTAGATACTAATTCTTCATTACAATAACCTAAAACATCTTTTAAGTAAGTTTCAGAAGCTTTTTTCATTAATACATCGATTTCTTTGATAGAAGTTTCTTTTTCACTTCTGAAAGTTAAGTCTACAACAGATACGTCAGGAGTAGCAACTCTGAAACTCATACCTGTTAATTTACCTTTAGTAGCAGGTAAAACTTCACCAACTGCTTTAGCAGCACCAGTAGTAGAAGGGATAGTGTTTATAGCACCAGCACGTCCGCCTCTCCAGTCTTTTTTAGAAGGACCGTCTACTATTTTTTGAGTAGCTGTATAAGAGTGTATAGTAGTCATAAGACCTGTTTCTATACCGATACCTTCTTTAAGAAGTACATGTACTATAGGAGCTAAACAGTTAGTAGTACAAGAAGCATTAGATACTACATGATGATTAGCAGGATCATATTCTTCATGGTTTACACCATATACAAAAGTTCTTAAATCACCTTTACCAGGAGCTGAAATGATTACTTTTTTAGCGCCTGCAGCTATATGACCTTCAGCTTTTTCTTTTTCTGTGAAAAGACCTGTAGATTCAATTACATACTCAACACCTAAAGCTTTCCAAGGAAGATCTTTTAAATCTTTAGTAGCGCCTATACATTTAATTTTGTTGCCATTAACTACTAATACATCTTCGCCTTCTGTTGTTATGTCAGCTTTCATTTTACCATGAACAGAGTCATATTTTAATTGATAAGCAAAATACTCAGCATCAGTACTAACATCTACTACACCAACTACATCAATTTCTTTACCTAATAAACCGCGTTCTACCAATGCCTGAAAAACTAGACGTCCGATACGTCCAAAACCATTTATTGCTACTTTTACAGCCATAAATATACTCCTAAATTAAAATAATATCCTATACGCGAACATATAAAATTCACCTATTATGCTATCATAAATAAACGATTAAGTCAAGATTTTTTTGTTTAATTTAACTATTAAATATAAGAAGTTATTACTCTATTTTTTATTCAAAATTATTTTACAATAACAGCAATTAATAATATATAATCAAATAAAAAAATATCATTCTATTGAAAAAAAAAGCAAATTCATATAAAATAAACATAATATTTTAAAAATTACTTTAATAATTAGGATTAATAAATATGGAATATGAAGCAGTCATAGGATTAGAAGTGCATGTTCAGCTTAATACTAAAACTAAAGCATTCTGTTCATGCCCAAACACTTTCGGTGCTCCTGCAAACACTCTTACTTGTCCAAGATGTCAGGCTCACCCTGGTACTTTACCTATAGTTAATAAAGAAATGGTGCATAAAACTATAAAAGCAGGACTTGCTACTAACTGCACTATTCAAAAGAAAAGCAGATTTGCTAGAAAACATTATTTCTACCCAGATTTGCCTTCTTACTATCAGATTACTCAAATGGACGAGCCTATTTGTACAGAAGGTCATCTTGATATTACTGTACTTAATGATGATGGTTCTTCTTATAATAAAAGCATAAGAATAAACAGAATACATATGGAAGAAGATGCTGGTAAACTTGTGCATGATGATACAGGAAGACCTTTAAGTTATGTAGACTTAAACCGTGCAGGTTGCTGTTTGATTGAATGCGTAAGCGAGCCGGATATTTCTACTGGTGAAGAAGCTTATCAATATTTAACAGAACTTAAAAAAATCTTCAAATATATTGATGTTTCTGATTGTAATATGGAAGAAGGTTCTTTAAGATGCGATGCTAACGTTTCTATACGTCCTAAAGGAAGTACAGAACTTGGTACTAAAACTGAAGTAAAAAACATGAACAGTTTTAGAAATGTAAGACTTGCTATTGACTATGAGATCAAAAGACAAATTAAAGCTTTAAATAATGGTGAGAAAATCTTACAAGAAACTAGACTTTATGATGCTAAAGAAAACACTACTAAAGGTATGCGTTCAAAAGAGGGGGCAGCAGATTACAGATATTTCCCAGATCCAGATATACCTCTTTTAGTTCTTAAAGATGAAGAGATTGAGCAGGCTAAAAAAGAGCTTCCAGAACTTCCTCAGCAAAAACGTGAAAGACTTAAAAAAGATTATGACTTACCAGATCAGGATATAGTTGTACTTACAGAAGATGCGGCATTAGCTGATTATTATGAAGCAGCAGTAAAAGCTTATCCTAAACAGCCTAAGAAAATAAGCAACTGGATAATGGTTGAAGTTAATGCTTACTTAAACAAAAAACTTCAAACTATAAAAGATTTCAAACCTAAAGCAGAGCATATAGGTGAGATTTTCAAACTTATAGATGAAGGCGTTATAAGTGGTAAGATAGCTAAAGAGATTTTTGAAGATATGTGCGAAACAGGAGAGGCTCCTTCTGCTATAGTTGAGAAAAAAGGTATTAAACAAGTTAGCGATACTGGAGAACTTGAAACTATAATAAGAAAAGTTTTAGAAGAAAATCCTAAATCAGTAGCAGACTTCAAAGCGGGTAAAGAAAAATCATTCGGCTTCTTAGTAGGTCAGACAATGAAAGCTACTAAAGGTCAGGGCAACCCTAAACTTGTTAATGAAGTTTTAAGAAAAATTTTAAGCGAATAATTATAATATAATAAGTACATATTATAAAAAGAGTTTCATATTAATTTATGGAACTCTTTTTTATTTTGATATATAATAAAAATATAATAGTGTAAGAGTTATTTATGTCTGATGAAAATGCTATAAAATTATTAGATGAATCCCCTGCTGAAGAATTGAATGATTCATTACCTCATGGGAAAACATATAATAGTATTTTAAATATCATTAATAATAATAAAAATGTATCAAGAAATGTAATATTATTAAGCGGAGTGAGAGGAACAGGAAAAACTACTATAATACAAAAACTTATAAAATAAAATGAAAAAAATAAAGTATTTATAGCAATAAATGCCTGGAATGCTCCTGAAGATGTTTAAAAAAATAATTTTTAAGATGTTTATATAGAGTAATAAGCAATAATGGTAATAAAAAATTGCAAAAGGAAATAGATCATAATATAAAAGCTATAAATACAATAAAAAAAGAAACTACTGCAAATATCAGCCGTTTTACAATAATAATTTATTCTTTTATATTTATACTAATTCCTATTTTAACATCTGATAAAATAAAATCTATTGATATAAATAAGATTATAACTTTTTTTATATAACATTTTTCAATAACCTTACCAATAACAATTGTTTTGTTTATTATATCTACTCTATTTTTGTCTATTTTTCCATCAAAATTAACAAAAATATTATTTCCTTTTTTATATGGTTCTTCAGATAATTATTCTGAGTATGAAGAAGGAAAAGATTTAACTCCTTATCAATTTAAACTATTTGTAGAAAAATTTTATAGTCTATATTCAAACTTCTTTGACAAAGATATTATTATTGTGATAGACAATATGGATAGACTTTCAAAAGATGAGGAAGAAAAATTTATTTCATCATTATATACTTTTATAGAATGTATGCAGAAAAAGGACTGTAATATTAATACTTGGTTTATATTAGCTGTTGATAAAAAAAGTATAGGTAAAAATAATAGTAGTGTAGATACTTCATTTTATGATAAATTAAGTCCTTATGAAGTAAGCATACCAGAGATGAATAATGATATGGTTAATAATTTCTTTTTAAAATTATTGAGTAATGAATTAGAATATTATGATGATATAAAAAGAGTAAGAGGCATTGATAATATTATATTATTATTAAATTTTTCTAAGAATAATATACTGGATAGTTCGCAATATATCACATCATATTATTACACACCTAGATTAATAAAAAAATTCGTTAATCAAATTAAAATAAATTATTATAGTTATATAAATTTAACTGAAGATAAGCAAATATTAACTAAGTATTCTTTTTTTGTTGCATCATTATTTGTTTCATCTGTACAAATATTTAATAATGAAGATATGCTATTAAAATTAATAAGCAATAGAGAAAAGTTTAAAAGAATTGTAAATAGTATTAACAGATATGGTACTTGATAAAGCAATAAAAATAAATAATAATGATATTGATTATAATTTTACAGTAAATATATTTAAATTTTTTGTTTTTTCTAATAATAAAAATAAATATATTAATAGATTAAGAGAGTTATTAAAATATTGCATTGAATATGTATGTAAAGATCAGTATAAGAATATAGATAATAAAAAAGTAATTTTTGAATATGTACGCTTTATTGATAAAATATATATAAAAAAATTTAATTACAATGATGTTTTTAAATTAACCAATTTTGATATTTTTGATAATATATTAAAAGATTATCATTTTTTGATAGATGACGGATATATTGATTTGTATTTAAATAACATTATCTTATATAAAAAATCATATTTTTACATTGATAATTTAGATTTATTAATGATTATAGCATTATTTAAATATGCAGCTAATATAAAAAATGTATTAGATGAACTTAATAAAAATGCTATAAGTAATGACAATAATATGAGTGATGATAAAACTATAATGGATAAAAATTGGAATTTATTTTTTATATGCTTTTATTTTACTGGAAAATTGGATATAACAGAAATAAATAATTTAATTAAAATTGGTATTAATAGACCTTATTACTATATATCATATTTAATAGCATTAGATAGCCATTTAAAAGGACAAAATATAGATGATGATATTTTTGATAAAATTAACAATTGAAATTCTAATGTAGATGATGAACCAGATTTATATGAACAGCCAAAATCAGTTGGAAAATATCATAATATGAATACTATAATAATTATTCTTAATAGATTTAAGGATAATAAATACAGCAAAACAATAAAAGAAATAATTTTTTATATATTTTATAACTTCAATAAAAATATAAAAAGTGAAGAGATAATTAATTATGATAATTTCATCTATATTCTAAATAAAATTATAAAAGAAAAATATGGAGAAAATGACGAATTTTATAAAGCTTTATATGATGAATTAAAAAAATATTTGAATATATAAATATGAAAAATTATTATGTAAAAATATATCAAATTTGAAAATCCGCTTATAATTTACTATATTTAAAATATATATTAATTATAAGGACTATTAATGACTATAGAAAAATTATCAAAAATGATTGAAGTATCAAGCGGAAAGGTTTTGGCTGATTTAGTTATAAGAAACTGTAAGGTAGTAGACCCAATATCAGCAACTATTACGGATGCCGATATTGCCATTGTTGATGATTATATTGTAGGGGTGGGTTCTTATAATGGAAAAGAAGTTATTGACGCTAAAGGCTCTTATGCTACAAGCGGACTTATAGATTCACATGTTCATATAGAATCATCTTTATGTACTCCGGTTAATTTTGCTGAAGTGGTTATTCCTTTCGGTACTACTTTAATTGTAACAGACCCTCATGAAATTGCTAATGTATGCGGTATTGACGGTATTAAATTTATGATAGAGTCTGCCAAAAAAAGCCCTCTTAAATGTAAGTTTATGCTTTCTTCATGCGTGCCTGCTGTAAGTTTTGAAGATTCTGGAGCCGTACTTGATTCTAATATAATAGAAGAGTTTATAAATGATGATGATATATTTGGGCTTGCTGAGATGATGAATGCTCCGGGTGTATTATCTTGTGATAAAGATGTGCTTAAAAAATTACTTGCAGCAATCAATGCTGATAAAATTATAGACGGGCATGGTGTTATGCTTGGAGGTAAAACTGTAAATGCTTATAGAGCTGCCGGAGTTTATACTGATCATGAATGCGTATCTGCAAAAGATTTGAAGTCTAGAATATCTAATGGAATGTATGTGCTTTTAAGGCAAGGTTCTGCAGCACAAAATTTAGCTTCACTATTACAGGGAGTTAATCAAAGCAATGCAAGAAGATGTGCAATGTGTACCGATGATAAGCATTTGGATCATATTATAGAAAACGGGCATATATCTCATAATTTAAAAATAGCAGTTGAGCATGGACTTGATGTATTTAATGCTATTGCTATGGCTACTATTAATGCTGCCGAATGTTACAGACTTAAAAATATTGGTTTAGTTGCTTCAGGATACAAGGCTGATATTGTTTTATTTAATGATTTAAAAGATTTCAAAGCTAATAAAGTTTTTATAGACGGAAAATTAGCTGCAGAAAATGGAAAAGCTTTATTTAAAGTAGAAAAAGATAATTATAATGATAATATATTCAGCACAATAAATATTGCACCTATTACAGTTGATGATATACAGATAAAATTAAAATCCGATGAAGCTAATGTTATAAGGATAGTTAATAAAGATCTAGTTACAGAGAAAAGTGTAAGGATAGTAGGTTTTGAGAACGGATATTTTAAATACAGAAAGAGTGTTGATATATTGAAATTGGTTGTTGTAGAAAGACATAAAGCTACTGGAAAAATAGGCTTAGGATTAATAGAAAATTATAAATTAAAAAATGGTGCTATTGCCACAAGTGTTTCTCATGACTCTCATAATATAATAGCTGTAGGCGACAATGATGAAGATATAATACTTGCAATAAAAGAAATAGAAAAATGTTCAGGCGGAATAACTGTTGTAAAAAATGGAAAAGTTCTTGATAGATTACAATTAAAAATAGCAGGCATTATGTCTGATGATTCTCCTTATGACATAGTAAAGAAAATATATTCTATGCATGAGCTTGCCTACAATGAACTTAATGTTAACAGAGAAATAGACCCTTTCATGACTTTATCATTTATGGCTTTGCCTGTTATACCTGAAATTAAACTTACAACAAATGGGCTTTTCGATGTGAAAGAGTTTAATTTTATAGATGTAAGTGCATAATTTAATTATTATGTTTCAATTACCGCACGGTTAATAAAATTCTATTATTAATTAATCTATATTTTAAATTTTGTTAAGCGTGCGTTATGTGAATTCTAAATTAAAAAACACTTGGATGTATGATGTAAATTCTAATTAAGCAGTAAAGAAATAAAAAATAAAATTGAAGTTATAAAACTTAGATTGCAGATAATTTTGTTAATAATAGTTATTTATTTTTTATTAAAATATTATTGGTATAATAAAAGTTTTTTATACTTGAGAAAATTATATTAAAAAAGTTATAATAATAAAATTATATTAAATGGCAGAGAAATAATATACTCTGCCATTTATTAAATTTTCGTTTAACTTTTTTTATTATATAACTATAAAATAAGAAAATAATGAAATAATTACTGCATATTCTTCCAAATGTTATTAAGTTTATCCTGCATAATAAGTGAAGATATATTAACTAAGTATATTAATCCAGATGGAATAATATATATAAATGAAGTAATTAATTCTTCATTTGAAGTATATGTATCATAAGTGATAGCAAACAATAATGCTCTAAATATAATTCCACCCCACCACATTAAAGCAATAATTATATCTATTACTACTAAAGCTACTGTTTTATCTTCTGAATAATTCATTCCTGCTTTTGCTGGAATTTCTTTATAAACTATTTTTCCATATTTATAATACCAAAATTTAAAATAAAGCCCGCATGTTATTATACCAAGCAGTATTTCAATTGTAGGATTTAAATCTTCTCTTTCACTGCATATCTTTATTTCAACTGATGTTTGATAAATCCAATAAATATAGTATATTCCGCAAGTTACTATATTTAATAAAAGCATTATTGGTATTGGTCTTGTTGTTCCTTTTTTCATGTTAAACTCCTATTATTTACTGTCATAAACTCGCTTTTAAATAGCTAGTAAGTAAAGTCATCAGATGCTCGTTTATGACATTAGTATTTATAGTCATAAACTAAATTTTAAATAACTAAAAACTTTAATTAATTATTATATATAAAAATTTTTACTCAAAAAGATTTGACAATCCTAAAGCACTTACATTGTCTTTAGAGTTTTCTGCTATACTCTTTAATTTAGTAATTGCCTCTTCAGTATTTGATGAACCCATTATATCATTAATAGCTTCCTCTATATTTCCATACTTATTTAATAATAATTCAACCATAGAATTAGAAGCTATAAAATAATTATAATTCTGATTTCTTCTAGCACCCTCAATAGTAATATAATGTCCGCCTCCGGCACATGCACAATTTTCTAATGCATTGCCTTTCATATGATCTCTGCTTATTTGAAATACCTTATTTCTATTAACTGCATAAACTTTACTATCGCCTGCATTAAATACAAATACTCCTGCAAACTTATGATATAAAACTCCGGCAATAGAAGCTCCAGCCATAGCTTTTTCTTTATCATCAGCAGAATCTCTTGCTGCAACAACTTCAAGTTTTATAAAGTTATGCATTATCCAATTCATTATTTCCTGCTCTCCTACAAGCTCAAGCAAATCAAGGAAATTTTCATTATAAACATCTATAGCAAGTTTTGAAGCAAAAATATCTCCAAGCCCATCAGCAATCATTGAAACTGCTGTTCCTTCAATATTATCTATAAAATGACTATAATTATTTTGTTCATTAATAAGAATAGGATTTCCTGATACAGATTCGCTATTAAAAAGAATAGTATCTGTATTTATTTTTGTATCTGTGCCTTTATTTGTAAAAGCAAATATGTTCATATTTAATCCTTTATTATTTCTATTATTTATATTATTAATAATAAAACATTATGAAATTTAATCAAGCAATAATTTTTATGCATGAACATATATTTTATATAAATTTTAATAATATCTTTACAAATTCAGAATAGACTTAATGCTTTTAAAAATCTAATTAAATATAAAATAAATAAAATGTATATATGTTATATTAAAAAACTTATTTACATACCCACCCTTTTATATTTTTTACTTTCATTAAAAATTATAATCTCATTTATTTTTATAAATTAAATAAAAAAGCATGCCCAAAAGATTTCATTAGAATTTATATTTTTACATGATTATAGAATATAATTTTATCAATTAATACAATAATGAATATTTTACTTAATATATTCAATTATTTATCGAAAATTAATGGTTTATTAAAAAATACATATAAAATAATTGAAATAAAAATTATTTTATGTTATTATGTATAGTAATTTATTTTATAAATTTTACTAAATTTATGGAGGATTTAAGTAAGATGAAAGTAGCAAAATTTGGTGGCTCTTCTGTAGCAAATGCAAGTCAAATAAAAAAAGTTGTGGACATAGTACTATCAGACAAAGATAGAAGAATAGTAGTAGTATCTGCTCCTGGAAAAAGACTCAAAGAAGACACCAAAGTAACCGATTTGCTTATCACTCTTGCTGAAACTATCATTGCCGGTAAAGACGGAAAATTAGAATTAAAAATCATTATAGAAAGATTTAAAAATATAATAGATGAACTTTCTCTTTCGCATGAACTTTTGAAAGAGATTCAAAACGATATATTAAAGAGAATAGCTGAAGATAAATCGCTTCCTACAAAATTTGTAGACGGAGTAAAAGCATTAGGAGAGGATTTAAGTGCTAAGGTAATAGCTGCATATATTAATTCTATAGGAGTTAAAGCTAAATATGTTAATCCTAAAGATGCTGGACTTTTACTTTCCGAAGAATTCGGAAATGCCACTGTATTAGAAAAATCTTATTCTAATCTATCTAAATTAAAAGATGAATCTGCCTTGGTAATATTTCCAGGATTTTTTGGATATACTGAAAAAGGCGATGTAGTAACTTTCCCTAGAGGAGGAAGCGATATCACAGGTGCTATTTTAGCAAAAGCAGTTAATGCTGAAGTTTATGAAAACTTTACTGATGTAGACGGAGTATTTGCTGCAGCTCCAAATATAGTAGATAATCCTAAATTGATAGACGAGTTTACATATAGAGAAATGAGAGAATTAAGTTACGGCGGATTTAATGTTCTTCATGCTGAAGCCTTACAGCCGGTTTATGAAGCTAATATACCTGTTCATATACTTAATACCAATAACCCTTCTGCTAAAGGTACTAGAATAGTTGCAAGCAGAAATAAAAATGTTAATCCTGTAGTTGGTGTTTCCGGAGAAGATGATTTCTCTTGTCTTTATGTAAGTAAATATTTGATGAACAGAGAAGTTGGATTCGGCAGAAAGCTTTTAGAGATAATAGAAAATGAAAATATACCTTATCAGCATGCTCCTTCAGGAATAGACAATATTTCTGTAATAGTTAGAAATTCTGCTATTACTCCTGAAAAAGAAAAACGTATATATGAAAGGGTAAGAGATGAGCTTCATGTAGATAATATTTACTTTGAGCATGGACTTGCTTTGATAATGCTCGTAGGTGAAGGAATGCAGCAATGTGTAGGTGTTTCTGCAAGAGCTATGCATGCTATGGAGAAATGCAATATCAATATAGAAATGCTTAACCAAGGTATAAGCGAAGTAAGTATTATGATAGGCGTAAAAGATGATGATTTAAATAAAGCTATAAAGAGTATATATAAAACATTCTTTGAAGAGCAAAATTTATAATTACATTTTTTATGTAAGTTCAAATTTATTTAATAACTCTAAAATAATTTATAAAATATTTTTTATAATATATTGTATATTTTTAAAAATCAATATACAATATATACCTATAAAAATATATGATGGAGATTAAAAATGAAAAAAGGCACTGTTAGAAGCGTTCCTATGCTAGTAGTTTTAAGTATAGTTACATGCGGTATTTATTATCTTTATTGGATTTATAAAACTACAGATGAAATTAAAAATTTTATGGAAAGAGAAGATATAAATCCTGCTTTGGAGCTTATACTAGTTGTAGTAACTTGTAACATATATAGTTTATACTGGTATTACAAATATGGTAAAATTGTTTATTTAGAAATGACTGCAAAAGCAGGTTTGGATAATAGCGAGGATAGTACAAGTCTATTAGTAATATTAGGATTATTAGTTTATGTTGCAGCAGGTGCTATAATGCAGGATAAATTAAATTCTATATGGAATAATATAGATGATTCTGGAAATACTACAGCTAATATAGAAAATAATTAATTAGAAAATTAATTCAATATATCATTAAAGGCTTGCTTTTTTAAGCAAGCCTTTATTTTTATAAACTGTTTTTCATTATTTTTCCGATACTAATTACAAATATTATAATTTTATAAGGAGCTGTAATAATGAGAAAATATTTTATACTGATTATATTTCTATTCAATATATTTATTTTAAATGCCAGAGAATACAGCACTTTAAACGAAGTATTAAAAACTCCTGTAAGTTATAATATATACAAAGGTAATAATACAGAAAAATCATTCAATGCTGTAAGATATATAAAAAATAATTATTCAAAAGAAACATTCAAAGCAAAGAATATATATTCAACATCAAAAATAGATGTGTATTTAGAAAATGGCTTAGAAATCAATGAAAGAGAATTAGAAAATATTATATTAGAAACATCTAAAATATATGAGATGGAAGAATATCTATATGGAAAATTAAAAGGTAAATTAACTCTTTTAATAATGGATATTAATGGAGGACATACAGGCGACAAGCCTTATATGCAAGGATATTCCATATTAGATGGACTTAATGAAATAAAAAATGATACTCAAAATATAATATTTTTGGATTATATAAATGGCTGGGAAAATCCTGAGTCTGTTGTAAATACTATAGCCCATGAACTTCATCATGTTATACATTATAGTCAGTTACAAAATAAAAACAGCAATGCATTTGATGTATGGGTTGATGAAGCATTATCAGAAGCGGCAGTAATATCATATAGAGGAAAAGTACCTTCAAACAGGCTTAATTACTATAATACTGATTCAATGTATTTAATAACTAAAGGTGATTATTTTATCAATTGGAATCAAGGATACACTGTTCATAAATATGCAACTGTTTCATTATTCATGTATTGGTTAGGACTTCATTCTAAAAATGGTTTTGAAATTTATAAAGATATAGCAAATGCCCCTGAAGAATATAGAGGCACTTATAAAGCTATACTATATGCAGCCAACAAAAACATAAAACAGTTTCAGGATTGGAGCGAGCTTTATGCTACTTGGCTTGAAGCTAATTATAAAAATGATAAAAGCGGACTTTATGGTTATAAAGGCTATATAGAAACAAAGCCAAAAATTATAACTACCCAATATAATTGTCCTATGGCTCCGGGTTCTGCTATTTATGTTAAGGGTGATTTTATGTCTGATGATACTCTATTAAGATATGTAGAACTTGGCGATGATATTTATATTGTTTATAATCCTGATGTTAATACTAAAGGTAAGGACAGATATTTGATAGTTAATTCATCATTTTATTAATAAAAGCAATCTTCAGCACTTTAGCTATTTTATAACTCCTAAAAAATGAGTATATGGGAAAAGCTAATGCATATCTATGGCTTAGGTATGCATTAGCTTTTGCTTATCGGTTTAAATAAAATTTCTTTAGTATTTATTGGTATAGATATAGTTTCCCATTGCTCTGTTGTCATAAATAAAACTTTTTTCATAAATGACTTTTTATATGTAGAGTCTTTTTTATTATGGGTAAATTTTTTTCTAAACGCTCATTTAATTTGTTTTGAATCGCATATTTCTTATTTTAAATGGAAAATGAAATATTATAAAATAATAAACATCTATATTATTATTAATATACCCTGAGCTGTATTCTTTAAGAAATGGGCCTCTTCCTTTTTGTATTAATTCATAAATAATTGAATCTTTATTTAAAGGTTCTTCTATTTTTAATATCTTTATTTCATTTTCTAATTGATTTTTATCTTCAATTTGTAAATTTTTTAATTCTATAAATATTATTTTATCATTTTCTTTTATCATTAAATCAACATTACTCATACAGTGTGAATATTGATTTCTTTTTTCTTTGCCATTGCTATTTAGCTCTTCAATATCTATAATTTCAAAATCATCACTATAATGTATTTTAAAATTATCTTTTTCAATAATACTCATATATATGTATCCGATTATTTAATCATTTCTTCAATATATTCATTATTCTGTTTTATTATTTTTTCATTTATAGGATTATTTTCTAAATCCAATAAAATTTCTTTGCTTTCTATTTTCACTCCGCTACTAAAATCATCTTCATCAAAATAAAAAGAATGATACATAATAGAATCTTTATCAGTTCTTTGTAATTCTATATCATCAAGTATAAAGCTATTATGAGTAGCTATAAATTTTGAAATCCTAATTTTGATAAACTTAAAAGTATATTAACAAGTAAATCAGTAAGACTAGGATTTAAATTTGATTCAGGCTCATCTAAAAGAAGTATAGTATTTTTATCAATTTCACCATTCACAATTAAAATATATATAAGAGCTAATTTTTTATGACCTTCAGCTACTATGTCAAAAGAAACTTCACCTATATTTTTATAGTCTATAAAGAAATTATTATTTTTATAAATAGTTTTTCCGCCTATAGCATTTTCTATTTTTTTAGCTATTTCAAGTAAATCATTATCTAATTCTCTTAACTTGGGAAGTTCTGTTTTTTTTATAGTATTATAGTATACTGCTTCAAAATTTATATCTCTTTTATCATAAAGTGCTGCAAATCCATTTGAAGAAGTGAGTATATCTTTGCATGGTATAAATGTAGATTTTTTATTTAAATACTTTTTTGAATTTTCATTTAAATGATATATTATATTGTATAGATTATCATAACCAGAACCTTCAAAATCAGTCATAGTACTGTTTAATTTTATATTATTATTAAATTCTATAAAAATATTTGGTTCAGTAAAAGATAAAAATATATTTTTATTTAGCTCTTTATTTTTTTTCGTTCCAATTATTTCTGAAATTTTATATATTTCTTCATTTATATTTTTACAGGAATATTTTGAGAAGATTTTATTTAAATTAAATGATATAGGATATGATTTTTTATATTCTATTTTTAATTTATCGTCATAAAAATTATAGTCTAAACAATTTATAAGTTTTAATAAATGTGTTTTTCCTGTGCCATTTTTACCTATAAAAACACTTAAACCTTTTGAAAAATTTATTTCAGCATTTTTAAAAACGGTAAAATTAGATATTTTAACATTTTCTATTATATTATTTTTTGATGATACTTTTTTATCTGATGTTTTTGTTTTATTCATTATTATGTATCCGCAAATTAATCTTCTGTGAGATCTACTTCTACATTAGATATTTTTTCTAGTATTTCATCATAAGTCATTTTTGCTAAAGAGCTGTCGCTTCCGCAGGCTATATAAAGTGCATCAAATCTCTTCATACTTTTATCAACTAAAACATCAATATCTTTATCTATGCCAAAAGGACATACTCCTCCAAATGTAAAGCCTGTTAATTTGAAAGTATCTTCTGCATTTGCAAAGCTGGTTTTACAATCGAAATATGTACGCATCTTTTTGGAAGATATTTTTTTATCTCCGGAAGCTATAATCATAGCGAAATTCTTTTTTGAAGGTTTTACAAGTATTGATTTAGCAACCTGCCCTCTTTCTATATTAAGAGTTTTAGCTGCATCATCAACGGTTTTTGTAACTCCGGCCTCTTCAAATTCTTTGTATTCTATACCGAGTTCTTTTAAAGCATTAAGTACTTTTTCATTCATACTATATCCAAATCAAACATTAAGCGGTTCATAATTGTTCTTTTTTGCATATTCTATTAAACTCAAAATACGGTCTTTACATCCGCCGCAGCCTGTAGAAGCTTGAGTTTTGGCAACTACATCTTCTAATGTTGTTAATTTATTTTCAGCTATGGTTCTATATGCATCTCTATATGAAACATTTTTACAGTAGCATAGAGTTTTATCATAATTAATTGAAGTTTGATTTTTTAAATACTCTACATCGTATTCCATCTATATGCCTCCCCTTTTATTTATATATTATATAAAATAAATAAAATAAAAATATGTAAAAATAAAATGATGCCAATAGTCATAGTTTTTTAATATAGGAAAATTATATACAATTTTTAAAGTTTTTCAATATTGTTTATCAGTTAAATTTCATAGGTTTTTAATGTAAAAAATTAGATAATACTGTATTTTTCTATTGACAATAACAAAATATGATATAATTTATTATATAAAAAAATATTGGACGATATATGGAAAGTAATTCTGAAAAAAATACAAATTCTGATAATTCTTCAAATTCTATTAAACCTACTTGGTATACAATGTTTTTTTCTTTCTTTTATATAGGTCTTGTTACCATAGGAGGCGGTCTTGCTATGCTTCCTATAATGGAAGAAGAATTCGTTAATAAAAGAAAATTCATAACTAAAGATGAGATCATAGATATATTTGCTCTTGCTCAAAGTATACCTGGCGTTATTGCTGTAAACTCTTCTCTTCTTACAGGGTTTAAAGTAGCCGGTATATTTGGGGGCATAATGGCTGGTATTGGAGTTATGGCCCCTTCATTTATAATAATACTTATTATAGCTCCTATATTTGAAAGGTTTCAAAATACTGAATATGTTAATAAAGCTTTTTTAGGTATTAAAGGGGCAATTGCAGGACTTATACTTTTATCTGCTTTTGGTATGGGAAAACAGGTAATAAAAAATAAATTCACAGCAGCACTTTTTATATTGAGTTTTGTATTAGTTGTGTTTTTACATTTCAATGTTATATACGCTTTGCTTCTTGCGGCATTTATTGGATGGCTTTATTATCTTATTAATAAATACGTTATAAAAAAACAATCTTAATTTGGATTTGATATTATGATATATGCTAGACTTTTTTATGTATTTGCAAAACTAGGATTTTTTACTTATGGAGGAGGATATGCTATAATTGCCCTTCTTCTAGGTATATTAAAAGAATATAATTGGATTACAGATTCAGAATTTTCTAATCTTGTGGCAATATCTCAAATAACACCTGGTCCTATTGCTATTAATGCGGCAACATTTGTAGGATATAAAGTGGCCGGAGTTTTAGGATCAGCAGTTTCAACATTCGGTATATTTATACCTGCATTCATTATTACTATGATAGTATCGAAATTTTTCTATGCCGTTAAAAACAATGAGCAGTTTAATAATATAATGAATGCTTTGAGAGTATGTGCCGTTGCTTTAATAGCTTCTGCTGTTGTAACTTTCACTAAAGATGCTTTTTTTGTAAAACTTACTGAGACTTCTATTTTAAGAAATATTGATTTTATTCAGAGCATTTTTAAATATGTAAGTCCTATAGGAATATTTATATTTGCTTTATCAATATTTTTAAAAATAAAAAAAGTTCCGATTCTTGCTATAATATTAATATCTGCCGTTTTGGGTATAGTTTTGTATTAATAGATTTTGTAAGCTTTTTATATATTTAGTATATACTGAAAATTTTTAAGTTTGTCAATTTTTGGTTGTTCTTTTTACCGCCGCATACGCTCTGCGGACTTCGTCAAAGAACCTTATATCCTCGATAAACTCGGATACGCTTCGCGAAAGTGCAAGTATGAAATTAGTACTAAATCATACTAACTTTGTTTTACATGTAATATTAAGCTCAAATATAGCCTTTCGCCATAGGCGGGCTGTGCCTGCTTCTCACTGTAGGGGGCTTCTCCTGTGTCAATACCACAGGCAACTCCATTCGCGGCAAATCCCAAAATATAAAAACAAAAATTAAATTTATTTTGACAAAATATAGTTATTTAGGTATATCAAATAGTTCATTAAAATATTTTTATTTTAAATGCATTAATCCGCCTCAATAGTAAAGCTAAAAATATAGATTTATTTATAATTCAATTTTTAGCTATATTAAAAATTTAGTTAAACGTGCGTTTAGTAGATTTTAAACTTAATAAAAACTAGGGCGGGCATGCTTTTTCTTGTTTAACTATAAAAATGAATAAAGTTAGAATTTCAAATTTGTACAAAAAGAATAAAGGCTGGGGTATGTGAATAAAGTTTTAAAACTTAATTACATTTGCCAGCCATTTAGATTTATAGTTTTAATTTGCCATTATAATTTTTAATTTTTTTAATAATGTAATTAGAATTTATAGCTGCCCGCCCTAGTTTTATTTAAATTTATAATGCATACACCGCCACTATAGCTAATTCAAAATTATGCTGATTATTTTGAATTATAAATTAGCTAATGAATAAAGCTTCACTCACCGTGCGTTTGAAAGATGATAAAGTTAATCAACTTTTTCTTTAACAATACCGCTTCTGTATGCAGATAAAAGCTCTAGTAAATCATCTATTCTTTTTGAAAGCTGCTTTCCTATATCAGTTTCCCCTACTGTAATTCTCTTTATAAAACGTTCTACTATTATAGATTTAGGACTCAATTTAAATCCGGATTCTACAACTTCAGTAAATGGCCTATGCTCTGCAATAACCATCATATTCGAATTTGATATCAAAGTGTAGCCGCCTATGCCTGTGCTTTTATGATAAGCCTTTGAAAGTCCTCCGTCTATCACTAGAAGAAGTCCTCCTCCTTTAATAGGGCTTTCTCCTTTATGAGTCTTTACAGGTACATGACCATTTATTATATGTGATTTATTTATATCAAGTTCAAATTCTCTTAATATATTCTGACAGTATTCTTTATTATCTATATGATAATAATAAGGGTTGTATTTTTCTTTATGAGTATCTTTATCTTCTATGAAATATCTCTCAAAAGTAGTCATTTTATTTTTACCGAATAAAGGCGATTTAGGGCCGCACCATAAATACCAACAGTAATCTAAAGCATTAAGCTGTTCCTCGCTTCCTACTTCACAGTAGAATGCTTTTCTCACTTTATCTTCTACTTGTTTTAAATATTTCTTTCCTGATAAATATTTACCGTCTATATAAACATCATCAAAACCGCCTTCCTCTTTAGTAGGTATGCATCCATGATAAAGAAGATTTCCATTAAATATTTTGTATATTCCGCCTTTAGCATACATATAATTCATATGCCTTTGAAGTGTAGGACTATTCATAAAAGAGAATGCTAAAGTTTGTATTAATGTATTTTCTCCTTCGCTTAATTCAAAAGGATTATTTTTATCTATTGTAGGAAAATTCTTATCTCTAAGCTCATAAGTTTTTCCTTCTAATGTTATAGTTCCTTTGTCATAATCTATTTTGTCAAGAAGAATTCTGTCGTCCATTCCATAATTAGGATGTCTTTTGATAAGCTGACATTCCAATTTAAATTGTATTATAGATATAGCCTTATGCATTTTAGCAGCTAAATCTTTATCAACTTCATCATAAATATTTTTGTCTAAAGTATTTGGTTTGAATACTTCGCATGGATCATCTTTATAAATATCATTAGCAAATGATGATAAAGATCTTAAATTAATACCATAGCTATATTCTAATAAGTCAAAATTGTTATATCTTACAGCCAAACGAACAGCATTAGCAACGCATATTAAACTTCCTTTAGCAGCACCTAGCCAATGTATATCATGATTACCCCAAGCAATATCAACTTCATTGAAAGTCATTATACTGTCCATAACTTTATCAGGATGAGGCCCTCTGTCATAAATGTCGCCTACTATATGAAGCCTATCAACACTGCATTGACGAATAAGCTGGCATAATGCAATGATAAATTTATCTGCAGTAGATATTTCTATTATAGATTCAATTATGGAGAAGTAGTAATTTTCTTTGTTTTCTTCAGCATCAGTTTGAAGCAGTTCATCCAATATATATGCAAAATTAGCAGGCATTTTTTTTCTTATTTTTGATCTTGTGTATTTGCTAGTTACAAGTTTGCATATTCTTATAAGTCTGTATATAGTTATTTTGCACCAATCAGCAAAATCATTTTCATTTGCTTTTTTATTAATCAAATTTTTAGTATCTACTATTAATATTTGGAGTTCAACTCTATCATGTTCAGGTAAAGTATTTTTAAATAAAAGTTCAATTTTTTCTCTTATTACTCCCGAAGAAGTGCCAAGCAAATATTCAAATCCGTCAGATTCTCCATGTATATCACTAAGGAAATATTCTGTACCTTTAGGTAATTGAGATATAGCCTTTAAATTTATTATTTCTACCGAAGCATCATCTATTGTAGGGTATTTTTTAGATAATAATTCTAAATAATCTTTATCTCTCATAAAATAACTCCAATATAATATTATGTATATAGTTAAATATTATATACAAAAATATTTGCAAATCTATATATAATCTACATATAATAGTAAAAATGATTATATTAAAAAATAATGTTGACAAAAAATATAATTAGTATATAATTAGCAAACACAATTTAACGGGATGTAGCGCAATTGGTTAGCGTACCTGCTTTGGGAGCAGGGGGTTGTGAGTTCGAGTCTCACCATCCCGAATGCGCTAGTAGCTCAATTGGATAGAGCAACTGCCTTCTAAGCAGTAGGTTACAGGTTCGATTCCTGTCTGGCGCGCATATAAGCCGTCTGTCAGCGGTTTTTATTATATGATAAAAAATAATAACTCTTTTTAATGTTTAAATGGCGAATGTAGCTCAGTTGGTTAGAGCGCCAGATTGTGGATCTGGATGTCGCGGGTTCAAGTCCCGTCTTTCGCCCATTTCTTTTTTAAAATCTTTCTCTAATAAAATTTATTTATAAAAATTATATTGACATTAAGATAAAATAGCTATAACTTAATATATAGATTATTTTTTATACAGCTTAAAAAATTGTATCTAAATCTATTAAAAATCATTTTTATGGAGAATAAAAAATGAAAAAAATCACAAAATTATCATTAGTGATTGCTTTAGTATTAGAAGCTAATATTAAAGTATTTGCAGCAAGCGGTTTTGAATTCGCTTTAAATGTACCATTAGGAGCATCTTTTGGTATATTTATAGGAGAAACAACTTTCACATATCCAGGATTATCCACCATTGCACCTGCTATTAATTCAGAAGTGGGCTTTGATGCTGGAGTACATGCTCAAATAGGATATATGATTGATTTTGGTGCCGTAGGTCTTAGCCTTTTAGGTGATTTAGGATACAGTTATGACAGTTACAGAATGTCATTCTCCTTATCAAGCAGTGTTCCAGGAAATAATTTTGATATGAAATCATATTACAGTATGTATATGCATAATTTTCAAATAGGTATTCTTCCTAAATTGAATTTTGGAAACTTTGCTATAGGTATAGGAGCAGGAGTTAAGATTCCTATGGCTGGAACAATAGAAGCTAAAACTGAAGCAAATGTCAATGGTCAACAAATAGATTTTTCACAGTTTAATGGTAGTACTAAATATGTATCTTCTGATTTTAAAACTCGAGTAATACCTTATATAAAAGCTACATTTGATTACTCTTTCTTCTTTAATGATCGTATGGCTTTTGTTTTGGGAGCATATTTTGGCTATGATTTTGGACTTGCTTATAAAAATAATCAGCCATTATTCAATGACGATTCAAGACTTGATAGTTTTGATATAGGTGTCAATTTAGGATTCAAATTCGGTCCTAGAGTTGGCTATTAATATTTTATTTTATTTACTAAATAAAAAGTCTGCTGATTGTTATATTAGCGGACTTTTATTTTATAGTTTTATTATTATTTATTTATGAAGAAAATATTATTAATTATTATCATCATTACAACTTTCAATATAAAATTATTTGCAAAAGGCAGTTTTGAAGCTATATTAAATGTGCCTTTAGGGGTGTCCTTAGGAATATTCAATGGCGAGGTTGAGTCAATAGGAAGCGAACCTCAAATAAATACTAAAGCAGGATTTAATGCCGGAATAAATATACAGATTGGTTATATGTTTGCTTTCGGAAAATTCGGATTAAGTATTTTAGGTGATTTAGGCTACAGTTATGACAGCTTTAAATATTCATTATATCATAGTATTTCTGCATTTGGAGGAAGTGAAGAATATAATATATATAATAGCTTGTATATGCATAATTTTCAGATAGGACTTCTTCCCAAATTTAATCTCGGCGCATTTTCTTTAGGTATGGGAGGCGGAGTAAAAATACCAATTGCAGGTACAAGCGAAAGTAGAGCAATAAAAACTATAAATATATTTGGCAATTCAATAAAATCAGAAGAGAATATTAAAAAAATTATAAATCTTCTGATTATTTATCATCTGTTATCGGATATATTAAAGTTACATTCGATTATTCTTTCTTTTTTACTGATAAATTAGCTTTCAATTTAGGTGCGTATTTTGGGTATGATATAGGTCTATCATATAAAGAATCAGATTCAAAAGAAAATTACAGAGTTGATAGTTTTGATGTAGGTATTCAATTGGGATTAAGATTTGCCTCTAAATTATAATATAAAAAAAATATTAATTTCAATATAACTTGATATTTTTTTGTATATTAATATACTATAATATATATTTATGAAAACTTTTTTAATAATATTAGCTATACCTTGTATTTTACAGAAATAAACAGCTTTTAATATTGGTCGTAATAACAAATATATAAGCCCACAAATTAGAACTGAATTTGATACTAAATCGTAAACTATAGTTCATAGTTTCCGATAATTTTAACAATATTAAAAGCGTCTGTGGCTCAATTGGATAGAGCAGCGGATTTCGGTTCCGCCGGTTGGGGGTTCGATTCCTCTCAGACGCGAATAAAAATTGATTATTTGAATAAATATGTTAAAATATAAATAATGTAATAGAAAAAAGGTTTTTTATAAAAAATGAAAGAAAAAACTATAAAAAAACTCAATTTAGTTATATTAATACTATTTCCTATTATGCTTTTAGTATTCTCTATTACATATAATATATATAGCGTAGGTACAGAAAACAGAATTAGAAGAGAATTAGAAAACTTTACAAACTCACTTTCCTTGAGAATGGAAAGTAAGTATATGGATATGATGACATTGTATTTCAAAGAAGAATTAAATAATTATGCCATAGCAAATGAATTTACAAATCTAGTTAAAGAACAAGTAAGATTAGGAATAACTCCACATTTCAATTCACTTAAATTTTCCATAGATTATACAATGAAAAACAATGTAAGGACCACTACTTATGCTTTATTGTTTATAGCGGTACTTATGTTTATACTAACTTTAGTAATTAATTTCACAAATAACAATATAACTAATACATCGTATGTTAGCAGTAGCAATAATACCGTTATGAGTATTAAAGAAAATAATGATAAACCTTCTAATCCGATAGGAAGTGTGATTGATTCATCATCCAGTGAGTCTATAAGGCTTGAAATAGAGGAAATGTATAAAAATTTAGTAAAAGAAATGAAAAATTCCAGAGATGAACAGGCATTAGAAATAATAGAAAAAATGTTCCAATTAGATGATAGAAATTATTTAGCTTTAAATGGTGCTGGAATTTTATATACTAAAATGTACGGAAGAGAAAATAAAGATGAGTATTTCAAAAAAGCCAATGAGTATTATCAATATGCTCTATCTTTATACACTAATAATGAAAATGTTTCAAATAATAGAGCGATCTTATATTCTATAAGATATGAATTAAAAAAATCAGAAGAGGATTATGAAACAGCTTTAATTATACTTAATGATACTTTATCTGCTAATCATTTAGATGTTGAACTTCTTAATAACAGAGCCACATTATATGCTGTGAAATATAAAATAAGCGGAGATGAAAATATATTTGCAAGATCTATAAATGATTATGATGAGCTTATAAAAATTGATTATAATAATATATATGCTCTCAACAATAGAAGTGCTTTATATTTTACCAAATATAAAAATTCTGGAGATAAAAAATATTTTGACAAATCTATAGAAGATTGTAATACTGCTTTCAAAATTAATTCTGCTGAAGCTCTTTATGATAACAGAGGATCATTATACATATATAAATATTAATTATTAAAATATATTTATTTTTTTCTTTGTAAGTCCAAGTCTATTTTTTCTATATTCTTTTTCTAAATTGCCAATATTTAAATTATTATTCATTTTACTGAAATAATCTATTCTATAAATACTGCTCATATTATTTTCTTTATTTGTGATGAAATAATTATAAAGCATAGTACCTTCAATACTCATAAGAGATGAATCATGGGTTGAAAGTATAAGCTGGGAAGTATCTGTTTCTATTGGGTGAATTTTATTAAAAAAATTTCTGCCGAATAAATTTACAACAAATTCTAATAATTCTGATTGTATCCCATTAAATTCATCAACTATAGATAATGTACCATTAAGAAGAGAAACTAATATATAAATCAAATTAATAGCGTAAATTTTACTTCCTTCTGATTCAACCTCATCAAAATCATTCTTATAACTATCATGTTTGGATACTAATCTTTTATTATCTATGATAAAAGAGAATTCATTAGCAGACATACCATCTTCTATATTCAAATCATCTATATCAATAAATGAAAGTAGTTTTTTATATATATACCAAATATTATATTTATTAAAATAATCGAAAGCCTCTACTATAGCATATGATGAGAAGTCCGCTTCATTTGTAAATGGAAATAAAAAACATAAATTTTTAAATAATGAAAGATAATAATTTACTTCTTCTCTGTACTCATCTATCTTTTCATCATTTATAAAACTCAGAAAAGTATTTGTATCTGGAATATATTTATTATAATTAAACATACCATTTTTTATATAATTCAATTCTCTTTCAAATACCGTAATATCATGATTTTTTATCAATTTTTCTGAATATATTCTTTTATTTTGATTATCCAATACTAATTCATATAGATATAATATGCATTCATCATTTGAATAAAACTCCAAACAGAATCTGCTCTTATCATCTTTACCATAAATCATATTAGGATCTAAAAGTCTCTTTATACTGTCATCACTTGAAGTTATATATCCATTATTAGAATAAAGAATAAATTTTAAAGCATTGATTAAATTACTTTTACCTGAACCATTATAACCGTATAAAAGACATAATTTTGATATATATTCATCATTCATCTTTTTTATAAATCGGCATTCATTTTCTTCGGAAATATCAACGCTTAAATCCAAGACAACCTCATTATAAAAAGATCTGTAATTGGCAATTGTAAATTTTTTAAGCATGTTATTTTATTTTTTATATATTTTCTCTCTAGTATTATAAAAACAAAACAATCTAAAATATGTAAAGATTAAAAAACTTAAAAAAAGCTTGTGTGGGTGCTGTATTTTCTTATTAAATTAAATAAGAAAATAAATACTAAGATTTCAAAATAAAGCATAAAATATAGAGAGCTGGGAATTAGAATAATATTTTTAAAGCATAAAAATATTTGATTTTTTATTTATTTATCTTATTATTAGAGAATGGATAAAGATAATATAGATTATAAAAATGCATCAAGATGGCGTTTAATACTCGGAAGTTTCGCTGAAAATAATTTAGAGCTTGACGGAGAGTATTCTGAAATGGATCAATCATTAGGTTTTTTATATGATAGGGAATACAGCAGAGAAGCAGGATATGCTGATTTTGAAAATAATGATAAACAGAGAGGCGGAAAAAATAAAAGCGCTTTAACTGTACCTACTTGGGTTGCTAAGGTAAAAAAGTTATTTCCTAAAAAAACAGTTGA
This sequence comes from Brachyspira suanatina, assembly GCF_001049755.1. Taxonomy (NCBI): domain Bacteria; kingdom Pseudomonadati; phylum Spirochaetota; class Spirochaetia; order Brachyspirales; family Brachyspiraceae; genus Brachyspira; species Brachyspira suanatina. The sequence goes on from NZ_CVLB01000003.1 coordinate 139,631, forward strand.
AATTATGCAAACTCATGCATTAGAAAAATATAATCTTACTGAGATGATCACTGATGAGAATATTTTAAAAGAGATGGAGCCTAATATGGAGCTTTTAAAAAATATTCTCACATTTAAAGATATGATGAATGGCAGCGTTAAAAAGCTTGCTTATGATATAGTAAGAAAAGTTGTTGATGATATAAAAAAGAAAATGGAAAGCGATATAAAAAAAGTTTTCTATGGTAAAAAACTTCCAAACTCCACTACTCAAAATAAAATATTCAAAAACCTTGATATAAAAAAAACAATAAGAAATAATTTAAAAAACTATAACATTGAAGATAAAACTATATTTGTAGATAAATTATATTTCAATCAAAACATAAAAAAGTATAATCCTTGGCATATAATAATACTGATAGATGAAAGCGGCTCTATGATAGACTCTGTAATATATTCTGCAATAATGGCATCTATATTTTCAAATCTTCCCTATTTATCAATAAAACTTGTAATATTCGATACTTCCATAGTTGATCTAAGCGACAGCGTGAAAGATCCAATAGATGTATTATTTAAAGTTCAGTTAGGAGGAGGTACTGATATTGTTATGGCTTTGGAATATGCTAAAAAGATTACAACTGCACCTGACAAAACTATAGTACTTCTTATAAGCGATTTATATGACAGCAATGATTACAAACATATGTATAAAAGTGCAAGAGACATAATAGAAGCAAGATCTAAACTTTTCGTGCTTCCTGCTTTAGACTATAATGCCGATGCTAGTTATGATAAAGAGGCGGCAAAGCAATTAGCAAAAATAGGAGCTAAAGTTGCTGCTATTACTCCTGATGAGCTTTCCAGATGGATAAGTACTGTAATATCATAAAAAATTTATTTAACAATTATTAACAAATATATACGCAAAATCACTTATATGTTATATATTATGCTAATAAATAAGCATATAGATTTTATTTTCTCAATAAGCATACACAACTATATATTCTATATTATATAATATCGTATATTATATTTTATATAGAAGATAAATAACATCAATATTTCTTGAATGAAAATATATTTTTCTGAAAAAATATATTTTCATATTGTTTTTTTACAACACTAATAGTTAATAAAACTTTTTTCTCTTTGCTGAACCAAGAAATTGGTTCAGCATACTATTGATGCTTATACTCAGAAATAGTAATAGTATAAAAAGTATTTATAGGAGATAACTTTATGATACAGAAAGTTAACAAAAAAATAAAGTTTCTAATTTATGTAACAGGTTCTTTATTAATAACATCAGTTTCAGCATTTGGTATGTATAGTGCTGACGGTAATGACTGGATTAATTTCCTTACTAATGGTAATCAACTTAGAGCAAGAATGTAACATTTGGGATTCACTTTAGGAAATGGTACAATCAAATGTACATTAGGCTTCAAAACTAACGACAGATATATTGGATCTATACTAACTCCTGACTGAAATAATCAGGTTAATTTTAATCATACTTTATCTGCAGGTTTGGGGTAAACTTCTTATATATTTGGCATAAGAGTATGATATAACTTCACTTACATAGATCAATATGTACAGGTACATACTCCAACATTAGTATTCAATATTTTGAATAACAATTTGAGAGTAGTTATAACTATACAAGTAGCTGTATAAGATAATACTTACAGCGATGGTACTAAATTTACCGCTGTAGGTTTTAATCAAATAGAATTGAGATATTATACTGGAATAGATGTTTTTAATTATATAAAATTAGATTTTAATAATAAATGAAATCAATAATAATAAAAAAGATGCAGAATAATTAATCCTGCACCTTTTATTATTTTCTAATATAATATTGTTATTTACTTTTTTTGTTTGTTTTTTTAGCTGATTTTTGGTTTTCTGATTTATTTGCTTTATTTAGCTTATTCAATTTAAACATAAAGTCAAACACCTCTTTAACATCTTTTACAGGATGGAAAGTTAAACCCTTTTTAACATTTTCAGGAATCTCATCTAAATCCCTAATATTCTCATGAGGTATTATTATATGCTTAATGAATCCAAGCCTTTTTGCCGCTATAGTTTTTTCTTTAAGTCCGCCTATAGGCAAAACTTTTCCATTCAATGAAAGCTCGCCTGTCATAGCAGTATCATTTCTTATAACTTTATTCATAGAAAGTGAAAGCAAAGCAGTAGCCATAGTAATACCTGCTGAAGGGCCGTCTTTAGGAGTAGCTCCTTCAGGAATATGCAAGTGAATCATAGCATCATTAAAATAATTTTCAGCAACACCATAATCTTTGGCAACGCTTTTTACATAACTATAAGCTATCTCTACACTCTCGCTCATAACATCTCCAAGCTGTCCTGTTACCTGTATATTTCCGGAATCTTTTTTCTCTGATACCTTTATTGATTCTATAGTAAGAGTTGCACCGCCTAAAGATGTCCAAGCTAAGCCTATAGAGTTTCCCGGCTTTAAATCCTTCTCTGTGAAGTCTTCTGTGAATATTGGCTTTTTAAGGTACTTCTCTAAATCTTTTCCATCTATTGTATAGCTGTAAGTCTTTTTATTATGCTCTACAATATCAGCAGCTATTTTTCTGCATATTCTCTCTATTCTTCTTTCAAAATTTCTAACCCCAGCCTCTCTCGCATATCCATCTATTATCGTACTTATAGCCTTATTAGTAAATTTTATATTTTTTATATCAAGTCCATGAGCTTTAACCTGTCTAGGTATAATATATTTAGAAGCTATTTTTAATTTCTCTTCCATAATGTATCCTGAAAGTCTTATAACTTCCATTCTGTCAAGCAAAGGTCTAGGAATTGTATCAAGTGTATTTGCAGTAGTAATAAATAAAACATTTGATAAATCGAAAGGCAAATCCAAATAATGATCTCTAAATGATGCATTCTGTTCCGGATCTAAAACTTCCAGTAATGCACTTGAAGGATCGCCCTGAAAACTTGTTCCCAATTTATCAATTTCATCAAGCATAAGAACAGGATTTTTAACTTTTACTATCTTCAAAGCCTCAATAATTTTACCAGGCATAGCTCCTATATAAGTTCTTCTATGTCCTTTAATTTCAGCTTCATCTCTCATACCGCCTAAAGAAAATCTAAAGAAAGGTCTGTCTAATGCCTCAGCAATACTCTTACCTATAGAAGTTTTACCAACCCCCGGAGGGCCTACAAAACATAGTATAGAAGATTTTTTCTCAGGATTTAATTTTCTCACTGCTAAAAATTCGTATATTCTCTCTTTAACATCTTCAAGTCCGTAATGATCTCTGTCTAATATCTTTTTGCTTTTTGATATATCTTCTCTTTCTTTATTTTCCTTATTCCAAGGCAAAGCAAATAAAGTATCCAAATAATTTTTAGAAACTGTATATTCCGGAGAATGAGTATCTATTGTAGAAATTTTTTCTATCTCCTGCTCCATTCTCTCTTTTACTTCATCTATAACATTTAACTCTTCAAGAGTTTTTTTATACTTCTCTATATCTCTTTGTTTAGGATCTGTATCGTATCCTAATTCTTTTTTTATTTCTTTTAACTGTTCTTTTAAGAAATATTCTCTTTGCTGCTTTTGTACTTTTGAATTGATGCTGCCTTGAATCTTCTGCTGTATTTCAGATATTTCTCTCTCTTTCTGAAGAAGAAGATGTACTTTTTCAAGTCTTTCCTGAATATCAAAAGTTTCAAGTATTTCCTGCTGACTTGCACGCTCTACATTAAGCATAGATGTAACAAAATCAGCCAATCTTCCGGGATCATCTACATTCACCATAGTAAGACGCATTTCTTCAGTGAAAAGCGGATTATTCTCACTTATGGCTTTTATATCTGAAAGTAAAGCTCTAGTATATGCTTTTATTTCTTTGGCTTCTTTCTCATTTCTGAAAGGATCTATATCAGGTATATAAAGAGGCTCTGCTCTTATTACTGGATCTGTAGTTACAAATTTTATAACCTTATATCTTCGTATTGAATTTATAAGAAGATTAAGTCCGCCGTCAGGCAAGTTCAATTTTTTGAATACTTTTACAACAACACCAACCTTGTATATTTCATCAACAGAAGGTGTTTTCTTTTCAGACGGAGTATCAGAAATATATAAATTAAGTCCTAAAAATCCGTCATTTTCGGCTATAGCCTTATTTACAGCATCTGCATGATGGGCCGGTATCGGAAATGGAGCATAAAGCCCGGGAAATAAAGGCTTCCCCATAACAGGTATAATTATCAATCTAGAAGGTAACTTATCTTCCACTATAGCAACTATATTATCCTCTTTTTTATTTTTATTATTATCGATATTTTTATTATTATCTAATTTGTTTTTTTCTTTTGCCATTAAAAAACTCCTAATAATATTGTATAGTATAATATAAAATATACTTATAAGTCAAATAAAATCATATTAAGTATACTATGCAATAATTATGCCAATCTATAATATTTTTTTAATATTTTATATATAAAATGAACTTAAAATATTTTTTGTTCAAAATATATCATTATTTTTATATAATATATGATTATTTTTTAATAAAAAAATCAATAAAAGAAATAATATATAGCTAGATATATACATATATTAATAAAAAATTAAGATAAAATATTTTTATACAAAAAATAAAAAGTGTTTTATTATATTTGTTTAATAATAAAACACTTAAAACAATATATTGTATTTAATTTATACTGATATATAAACAATAAAAGATTATCTTAATTTAAAGAAATCAATTAATTTATTCAAATTCTTAGCTTCATTAAGAAGTAATTGAGATGATGAACTAGCCTCTTCAACCAAAGCTGCATTTTGCTGAACTGAAGAATCCATTTCATTTATGGCGATATTAATCTGCCCTATACCATTTTCCTGCTCTTTCGCAGCTATATTAACTTTCTGCATCAAATCAGAAACTTTATCCATTCTATCTGCTATATCATTGAAAATATCTTTAGACTCATTAACACTTGCCGCCGCTAAATTTATTTTATCATTACTATCAACTATAAGAGAAGTAATATTTTTTACTGATTCCTGCGTATTTTGGGCCAAGTTTCTAACTTCGCTTGCCACAACAGCAAAACCTCTTCCCTGTTCTCCGGCACGTGCTGCTTCAACGGAAGCATTAAGTGCAAGTATATTAGTTTGAAAAGCAATAGATTCTATCATTTTAGTTATATCCATTATTTTAGAACTAGCCTCATAAACAGCATCCATTTTATTAACACTTTCTTCTATTATTCTACCTGCTTTTCCTACATAATCTTTTGCCTCAACAACCATATTTGTACTATCATATATATCAGAAACAGCAAATTTTACATTGGAAGCCATTTCATTCATAGTTGATGCTGTTTCCTCCAAGCTGGAAGCCTGCATTTCTGTTCTATTAGATAAATCATTATTTCCTGAAAGAACTTCATTGGCAGCACTTTCAACTTGTTCCGATGATTCTTTAACAGTATTCATAACATTATTTAAATTATCTAATATGCTTTTTATTGCTCTTGCTATATCTCCCCATTCATCTTTAAGTTCTGTAAATCCTGGAGGAGTATCCCAAGATATATCTCCTTTAGATAATTTAGTTAAATCCTGAGCAAGTAATTTAATGATAAATACAACTTTCTTTTTTATTATTAGAGGTGTAATAATAAATACTATTACTAATATTACAGCTAAAATTATAATCATAATATTTCTTATATTATTACTGTCTTCAAGTATTACATAATTAGGAACTAATATTTTCATACCCCAATTCTGACCTGTTTCAAGTTTTATAGGTACAAATATATATGCAGATTTGGTATTTAATGATGTGCTGAAATCCTCAAATATCACAGTTTGACCTGCTTTTATACTTTCTAATACATTATTATCCCTATAATAAGGATAAGCTTCATAAACATTTTTACCTATATAGGATTCATTTTCCTTGTTATAAAGTAAAGTTCCATTATGATCAAATAAAGAGGTAAGAGTATTCTCAAAAGGATTGATATTATCCATTATAGGAGCTAATGATTCAATAAATATATCAACACCTGCAACACCTATAATTTCTCCTTTATTTTTTAAAGGTATTGACCAGGTATTCATTTTTACCATTTTACCGCCAACTTCAAAATCATATATAGATGTAATATTAATATTTCCTGTAGTTACAGGTACTGAATAGTAATCGCTTTTTAATTCTTCGCTTGTCATACCTCTATCTGCAGAAGTACCATTGTTTCTATATACATAATCAGAAAACATTCCTCCTGCTTCTGAATAATTAGGATCATTTATATAATCAACATCATTTCCCATTACATTAGGTTTAAATATTAGAAATAATGCTCCTGTACCTTCAGGTAAAGTTTCAAAAAAATTTTTAGTTGTATTTTTATATACTTCTCTATTTCTTTCTCCGGATTGGTATAAATTATTTATTGTATATTCAAATGTATTTAAACTATCAAATGCTTCCTGAACAAGAGATTCTACTTTAGCTGCCTCTCCTTTTGCACTTTCTTCTAGTACTTTGTATGAAAGTTTTTTAGTAACATTATTAACAGAAAATATGTTAAATAAATTTGATATAATAAGCATGATAATAAAAGGTACAACTATAACCATACTTATTTTAAATTGCAGGCTGTTAAAGATCTTCATTAAGGTATCTCCCAAAATATATTATAAATTATATTTACATTATTATACAATAATATGTATTTATATACAATTGTTGCTAATAAAAATTGTTCACCCGCTGTGTGTGCCTATAGCAAAGGCTCTGCAAAGTAAAACTTGACAGAGGTTCACAATTTTTATAATTAGATTTACAAAAAAAGTTATTTACAACCCCCACCCTTTATCCTTCATTATACAATATGTAATTTTTACTTTATTTTATATTTTTGCCTTATTAGAAATATAGCACCCGCCCAAGATTTTATTAGATTAATAATTAATTCAGCACGCGTTTAGTTGACTGTATATGATAGAATAATACTATAACAATAACTATTTTTAAATATAGTATCGCCTAACCGCGTGTTTAAGAAATTTGTTATTTAATGAATTTTAATATATAATTACAAAAACTATGGATAAAGAAAGCATAACAAATGCTGAAGAAAACTCTTATGATAAGCCCAATAACAATATAAGGCCTCAAGGTTTTGATGATTTTTTGGGACAGAAAAATATAAAATCAAAACTTAAAGTATTTATAGATAGTGCTAAAAAAAGAGATGTTTCTTTAGATCATATACTATTTTACGGTCCTCCAGGACTTGGAAAAACAACATTAGCCCAAATAATAGCAAATGAAATGGGAAGCAATATAAAAGCTACATCAGCCCCCATAATAGAGCGTCCAGGAGATTTGGCTTCTATTCTTACTACTTTGGGTGAAAAAGATATACTTTTTATAGATGAAATACATAGACTTAGAACTGTAGTTGAAGAGGTACTTTATTCAGCTATGGAGGATTTCTTTGTGGATATAAAGGTAGGAGAAGGAACATCTGCTAAAAGTTTCAGAGTTAAATTACCGCATTTCACTTTGATAGGAGCCACTACAAGAAGTGGTTTATTAAGTACACCTTTATATGATAGATTCGGAATAGTTGAAAGGCTTGAATTTTATACAAACGAAGATTTGGCTAATATAGTAAAGAGAAGTTCTGAATTTCTTAATATAAATATCACAGATGAGGCTGCTATTTCAATAGCTTCAAGATCAAGAGGAACTCCTAGAATAGTTAATAGACTTTTGAGAAGAGTTTTTGACTTTGCTACAGTACATGATGTTTTAAAAATAGACGGGAAGTTTGCCTGTGATTCTCTTGAAAAATTGGGAATAGATAAAAACGGATTTGAAGCACTTGACAAACTTTATTTAAATACTATCATTAAACATTATAATGGAGGCCCTGTAGGAGTAGATACTTTATCTGTATCTTTATCCGAGCAGATAGAAACTATAGAAGATGTAATAGAGCCTTATCTTATACAATGCGGCTTTATAAAAAGAACACCGAAAGGCAGAGTTGCTACAAATAAGGCTTATGGTTATTTAAATCTTTCTTCAAAGTATGACGATAATTATAATAACGAAGAAAGAGGATTATTTGATTTTTAAGGAGTTTACTATTTTAATTACAGACGATACTTCAACAAAAGAAAAAAAGTCCAATGCTCAGTTGGATAAATACTATTTGGAAGAAACCTCAAAAGATGTAAAAAATCTAGCTAAAAAATTTGTAGGCAATTTTAAAGATGCTAATAAGTCTGCTGATAATCCAAATTCAAGATTCGATATAAATTATAAAAAAAATGTTCAGTTAAAACCTACTTCAAGATATAAAGCCCCAAAAGCAAAAATAAAATTTAATAGAACAAAAAAAGTTCTAAATAAATTATATAATGCTACATACGGAATAAGACATGTATTTAAATTAGTTATAGATGCAATCAAAAGAAAAGGAAATCATGAAAGAAGCATACTAATATTTTATGATGATGATGAGCATGGAATAAGACTTCCTATCAATAACTTTATGATTTTATTTCTTATCTTAGTATTTTCTGCTTTGATTTATACAGGATATGATGCCTATAATAGACAAAAAGAAGCCAAAGAATTTTATAATACTCTATCAGCCAGAGAAGCTAAAACTTATACCTTAATAGAAGATTATAAAAAGTCTTTAAATAGATTTTCAAAAGCATTAACAGAATATAATAATACTATAAAATCTATATCATATACTATAGATTACAATGATTTGGGTACATTCAATAATAACAATAATTTAAATAATAATGAATCCGTAAATATTGAGAAAATGCTTAGTGAATTAAATACATACCAAAAAAATATCCTTTCATTTATGGAAGTATCTCCAAAAATACATAAAGAAATTCCTTTAGGCTGGCCTGTTGCAGGCGGCGGAAGAATCTCAAGCGGATTCGGAGCAAGATTATCTCCTTTCAATCAGGAAAAAAGTTATCACTATGGTGTTGATATAGCTGGTCCTTATGGTACTCCTATACTTGCTGTTGCTGATGGTACTGTTACATTTGCAGGATGGAGAAATGGATATGGTTGGTTCGTTCTAATCACTCATGCTAATGGATATCAAACTGCTTACGGACATAATTCTAAACTTCTTGTTGATTATGGTCAGAAGGTAAAAAGAGGCGAAAAAATAGCTCTAATAGGAAATACTGGAAGAACTACAGGAATACACTGCCATTTTGAAATTAGAGTTGGAGGAGATCATAAAAATCCTATGCCTTACTTGAGTGCTAGGTTCTAATTTATAATTAAATCTTTTTGCTCTAGTATTATATGAATGAACATGATTCTAAAAAAAGGTATTTAGGAGAGTTCTATACTCCTTTAAATTTCGCTGAAAAATCTTTATCCTATATCTTTAATATAATTGATAAAGAAGAATTAGAAAATGGTAAATATAGAATATGGGACATGGCATCTGGAACAGGAAATTTAGAATATTATATTGATGAAAAATATCATAAGTATATTTATATGTCCACAATAGATCAAAATGATATAGAATATTCTAAAGAAAAATTTAAAAATGCCTGCCTGTTTCAATATGATTATCTAAATGATGATATAAAAGATAATGATTTTGAATATAATAAACTTCCTAAAAAACTTCAAGATGATTTAAATAATAAAAATATGAAATGGATCATACTAATTAATCCTCCATATGCCACAAGTCAGGTTGCTGGTACAAACTCTAAAAGCAAAAAAAATGTAAGCATAAGCAAAATTAGAGATATGATGCATAAAGAAAAATTAGGTGATGCTTCAAGAGAATTATATGCTCAGTTTATGTTTAGAATACATAAAGAGTTTAAAAATAATGATAAAGTTTATCTTGCTATATTTTCTAAAACTAATTATATCAAATACAATAACAATGAAAAATTTAGAAATAAGGTATGCAATTATAAATTTATAAACGGTTTTATTTTTTCTTCAATTAATTTTGACAATACTTCAAAAACCACTCCTTTTCCTGTAAGTTTTATAGTTTGGGAAATAAATAATAACCATAATATAAAAACTGAAAATATAATACTCGATGTACTTGATAATGATTGCAATATAATAAATAAAAAAAATTATAATGTAATAGATAGTAATGATCTTCTTAATAAATGGATAAAAAGAATAAAAACTTCAGCAACATTTGTACCGCTTTCATCTGCTATAAAAGTAAAAACTTCAGGTCAGGATATAAGGGATAAAGTATGCGATGGATTTATAGGTTCTCTTATGAGCTGCGGAAGTGATTTACAAAAACAAAATCTTACAGCAATATTTTCTGCGCCTCAGGCTTCTGCAGGATCTCTTTCAATCACTAAAGAAAATTTTGAAAAAGCTATGATAATACATGCCGTTAGAAGAACGACTAAGGTAGATTGGCTTAATGGAAGCGATCAATTTTGCATACCTAAAAAGGAATTAGATAAACAATTTATATTAGATTGCATAATATGGACTTTATTTTCTACTTCTAATCAAACATCTGCTATGGATAATATCTTATATAAAGAAAAATATTATACTATTATCAATCATTTTTATCCTTTCGATTATAAGAAAGTGTATTGCGGATGCAGTCAATTTAAGTACGATAATGAAAAAAGATTCTGCTTTGAATATTTAGAAAAAAATAATCAATACATATCAAATGAAGCATTTGAACTAATCAATAATGCTGAAAAACTTTATAAATATTTTTATTCAAACATAGAAAAAATCAATAAAGAAAAATTCAAAATATCTTTATGGGACAGCGGATTTTGGCAGATAAGAAAATCACTTAAAGATGCTAAATTAGCTTCAGATATATTGAAAGAAATCAAAATAAAAAGAAACATATTAAAAAATAATATATCCAAAAATACAGATAATTTTATTTTTTAATTTTTTTAAATTTTTAACGCACGTTAAGCTAAACAAAAAATATAAATCAATTAATAATACAAATTTTTATCATATTATTAAAATAAACTAATCGTGCGGTAAATAGATAAAAAATCTAATAAAAACTAGGGCGGGCATGCTTTAAAATTTTAAACTTCAAATATAAATAAATCTATAATTATAAATAAAATAATAGACATAAATGGCAGGGTATATATATAAAGTTTTAAAATTTACTTTCACTCCCCACCCCTAAATATTATAATTTAAATTTAAAATTTAAACTTTTAATCATCTAATACCCAATTTAAATTTATTAAAAACCCACCCAAGTATTTTTTTAATTTATAATCTACTTCACCGCACGTAGAATGGAATTTAAATATATAACGATAGAAAATTATAATTTAAACTATATATAAAACGAATTTACCGTGCGTAAATTAACTGTTATATTTAATACTATTGTATTCATCTATAAGAGTTTTATAATCTTCTTCATCCATAAAATTATATGAATAATAAAAAAAATTATATATCATAAATTTCCTTAAATATAAGGCAGTGCATATTGCTACACACTGCCGTAAAATTGGGGTAAAAATTAGTTTGATTTATTATTATGAGATTTTTTCAAAATTACTTTTAGGCTCTCCGCATATAGGACATTTCCAATCGCTTGGTAAATCCTCAAAAGGTATATCTCCTTTATATTCAAATCCGCAAGTTTTACATTTATATACTGATTTAGTTTTTTGAGCTTCTTCTTTATTATCTTCTTTTTTATAAGCATTAGCAGTAGATGCATTTGCGGGTGTATTACCCTTAATAACATTATGATAATAAGCATAAGTCATAGATGGAGTTTCATTATCAAATATATCAGCATCTATTAGCTCACCTATAAATATAGTATGAGTATGAACTTCAAAACTATCTGTCACCTTACAAAGTAAATAAGCATTTGCAGCCTTTATTACAGGCAATCCTTCTTTAATCTCATAAGCAACATTTTCAAATTTATTATTATCTCTTGAACTTCTAAATCCAAATCCGCCTATTAATGTAGGATCACTCTTCTCTGAAAGTACAGATAAAGCAAATTTACCATGTTTTTTTATACATTCATTAGTATAATTACTTCTATTAACGCTAATCATAATGGTAGTAGGAGTAGCTGTTATTTGAGTAGAAGTGTTTATAGTACAGCCTACTGGTTTATCACCATCAAGAGTTGTCAAAATGTACATTCCATAAGAGAGTTTAGTCAAAGCAAAAGTATCCATACACAGCATCCTTATTGATAATAATTACTAATTATATAGTATATCTATAAAAAATCAATACTAAATAATAAAAAATCGTAAATATTTTATATTTTTATCATTAAAAATGCACTGATATGAGTATTAATCTTTCATTGTAGTTGAATTAGGATCCTTTATATAATCATTAGTAAGTTTTGCTATTTTTGGAGAAAGTATTAAAAGACCAATCAAATTTGGTATAGCCATAAGACCATTTAAAGTATCAGCTATAGCCCATATTAAATCTAATTGACTTACAGCACCAACTATACCTATAATCAAAAATATTATTCTATATGAATATGAAGCTATTTTATTTCTTTTTGTAAGATATCCTAAGGCAACAACACCATAATGAGACCATCCTACAAATGTAGAAAATGCAAACAATATTAAAGATATAGTAAGTATTACAGAACCTGCATGTCCTAAATTATTTCCGAAAGAAGCAGATATAAGCTCAGCACCATTTAATTTAGTACCTTGATTTGCATCCAAAAATATTATGGCTATAAGACCTGTTAAAGTACATACGAAGAAAGTATCTATAAGTACTTCGAATATTCCCCATAATCCCTGCTCTATAGGATTTTTTGAATTGCTAGCACCATGAGCCATAGGAGCAGTACCCAAACCAGCCTCATTTGAAAATACACCGCGGGCAAATCCGAATTTCATACCCATCATAATAGTATATCCCATAAATCCGGCACCAACCTGCTTTAATGAAAATGCTTCCTCAAATATTCTCTGAAATGCATAAGGTATCTTTTCCATGTTCATAAATAATATTATTATTCCAGAAACTATATATATAACACACATAATAGGTACTAATTTTTCAGTAACAGTGGCTATTCTTCTTATTCCGCCTATAATAATTATTGCTGTTAAAAATACAACTACTACACCTGTAACTATATGAGGCACTCCAAAATTCTGATAAACAACTCCAGCCATAGCATTAGTTTGGGTCATATTTCCAGCACCAAAACAAGCTAAAGCAGCAAAAGCAGCGAATATACTTCCAAGCCAAGGCATATTAGCACCTTTAGATATATAATACATAGGGCCGCCATGATGGTGTCCTAAATCATCTTTAACCCTATAATGAACTGCTAAAATAACTTCAGAATATTTTGTAACCATTCCAAAAAAAGCAGCAAACCACATCCAAAATAAAGCACCAGGTCCTCCTGCTACTATTGCTGTTGTAACACCTGCAATATTTCCTGTACCTACAGTACTTGCCAATGCTGTACTTACTGCCTGAAAAGGAGTAATATTATCATCTAAATCATGTTTTTTTGCCAATGCTCCAAATGTATGCTTAACCCATAAAGGTATTCTTGTTATCTGTAAAAAACCTGTTCTTATACTTAAATATATACCTGTTCCTACTAATAATGTAAGCATTATTGGTCCCCATACAAAACCATTAACCACATTATTTATCTTAGTTATCATCTCTATCATAATGCTCTCCTTGATATTTCAATCAATTATTTTTATTTATATAAACCCTTTTTACTCTTTCACCTATATTAACAAGCACTTCATGACTTATACTATCTATTCTTGCCGCCAAAGTATCAGCATTAAGTCTTTCATCATTCCCAAATATCAATACTTCATCACCTACTTTTATATTGTCATTTCCTATTTCAGCAATAATAGAATCCATACATACTCTTCCTCTTAAAGGATAATATTTTCCATTAATTTTAACTTCCCAATTGTTAGATAATTTTCTTGGTATTCCGTCAGCATATCCTATAGGTATTACAGCAACCTTAGTATCTCTGTTTGCTGTCCAAGTCATTCCATAAGAAATACTTTCACCTTTCTTTATACTTCTTACCAAAACTACATAAGATTTTAAATTTAAAATTGGTTTAATACCCAAAAAATCATCATTATATCCGTATAATATAATTCCAGCACGCACCATATCAAAATAAGTACTTTTATATGAAATTATTGCAGCTGAATTAGATGTATGTGCATTCTTTATTTTTATTCCATTTTCATATAAACTATTTAATACATTATTAAAAACTTCTATCTGTTTATTAGTAAAACTTATAGAATAATCATCATCCATATCAGAAGCAGCATAATGAGTATTGATGCCTTCTATATTTAAAGTATTATACGATAATACTTTTTTTGCTAAAGGTAAAACTTCTTCAGGCTTTGCCCCCATTCTATTTAGGCCTGTATCAACTTTTATATATAAATTTAAACTGCCGCCATTCTTTTTTAAAAACTTATCATAATATTCCAAACATTCATCATTACTAACAATAGGACTTAAATTATATTTACATACCAAATCAGATTCATCTTTAAAATGCTGAAATAAAACTAATATAGGAAGTTTAACTCCTGCTTCTCTTATTCTTACCCCCTCTTCTACATTAGCAACACCTAAAGCATCAGCTCCAAATTGCTCTGAAGCCTTTGATATCTCTATCAAACCATGACCATAAGCATTTGCCTTAACTATATTAAGAAGTTTAACATCTTTTATTATAGAATGTATAATCTGCATATTTTTATTCAAAACAGATAAATCAATCTCAGCGATAGTATAATTTGACATAATCTTAACCTACTTATTTTTTAATAATTAAAAACTTTATTATTAGAGAACTTATAATTTGTAATAAAGTCAAAAATATAAAAAATGAGATATTATATTACGGATATAATATCTCATCATTAACATTCATAAATATAATATTTACATGCTGAACATTTCCGGATTTTTGAAGTCTTCTTTAAGCATCTCTAATACATCATCATCTTTTTTGAATTCATCATTATCTTTTTTGAACTCTTCTTCAAGACTCTTAAGCTCCATATCCATTCTTTCGTCTACAGAATAATTTTCCGGATTTTTCTTAATAACATTATCATTCTTAGCTTCTTCTAAGCTATCAGCATTAGTAATAAACTTACCCATAAGCTCATTAAATCTTACAAATATTTCATTCAATTTAGATGTAGCAGTGTAGAATTCTTTATTACCCTCAACTGTTTTTACAGATAATTCATTTAAGAAACTCATAGCATGCATAACTTCTTTAGCACCTGAACTATTAGCTTCAATTATATCAGAAACCTCTCTAGTAATCTGGTCAAGCAAAGTAATTTGGCTGTCTACCACATCACCACTGTTCATCTGCTCTTTTACACTGTCTTTTACACCTGTTGTAATATTATTCAAGTGTCTTATAGTTTCAAGTATATCTCTTCCTCCAACCTCTAATTCACTGTTGGCAGTATTTATCTCAGAAACAACTCTAGCAGTATTCTCTGACATATCAAGTATGTTATCAAGAGACTTACCACTATTACTTGCTAATTCCACTGTTTCTTCTATTCTCTTAGTAATAGCTTTAATGATGTTAGTGATAGATTTAGTGTTATCAGCTGTGTGTTCTGCCAAAGATCTAATCTCGTCAGCAACTACAGAGAAACCTCTTCCTTGCTCTCCGGCATGCGCTGCCTCAATAGCTGCGTTCATAGCCAAAAGGTTAGTTTGTTCAGCAATACCTTGAATAACGTTAACTATCTCTTTAATCTGGTCAGAGCTTTCTTCAATACCTCTAACCGCCTCAATAACTTCATCTACTGTATCACCTCCGTCATGAGCATCAACAAGAAGCTTTTTAGAGAAACTATCCGCTTTATTAACACTTCTTGCCACAGAAGTAATGTTGGATATCATCTCCTCTATAGAAGCTGATGTCTGTTCTACAGCTGATGACTGACGTTCCATATTATCATTGATCTTATAAATTGTCTGTAACAATTCTTCTACAGCAATGGAAGCTGATGAAAATGCATGCCTTTGCTGATCTGTAGAATTAGTAACATTCTGTATAGAAGTAATAATATTATTAACACTTGCTACACTTTCAGTGATGCTGGAACTTTGATCATTTATTCTATTTGTATTTTCATCAATAATTTTTTCTATTACCTTTATCTCTTCAAATACCTTATAACTTTCTATTTTTAAATCTCCTATAAGGTTATCCAAACTAGACAAGAATAAATTAAAATTATAAATTAAAACTCCTATTTCATCATTATTCTTTGATAATATTCTTTTTCTTAAATCTCCATTTCCTCCCAAAAGCATTTTTGTAGATTCATTTGCTCTGCTTATTGAAGATAAAAGTATTTTCAAAATAACTAAATAAACAGCAAAGAATAAAATAAATATTGATATAAATAAGAATATAAAATTAAATATAGTTAAATTTATATCTGAATCTTTTATTATTGTGTTTACATCTTTATAATATAGACCTATAACTTTTAATTCTTCTATATATGAAACTACAGCTATAGATTTCTTACCTAAAATATTAATAGGATAAAATATTTCAAATGTTTTATTAGACCCAAATGATTTTTCAAAATTCTCTATATTTTCTGCAAGTTCTGGAGATGATGATAATATCTCAGAAGCACTTTCAGCTATATATCTGCTGTCTGAGCTAAGTATTATATCTCTCTTTACTGCTATATAATATATATAAGACCATTTGGAAAGTATATTATCATTTTTAATAATATTATCAATATTTGCTACACTAGATTCAGATATAATATATCCTATATCTCTTCCAAATAATTTTAATGGAGTATAAGCAGATATAAATATATTATTTCTATCATAAACATCCATACCTAAAGTTACATAATTATTTTCTATTTCATTTTCTAAGAAGTTATGAATAGTTAAAGCATCTGACGCTCTGCTTGTATATCTGTCTGTGGAAGCATCCCTAGATATAGTTACAGAATAAGGAATATCAGTATCTAAATAATCCTGATTAATATTAACAGATACTGTATCATACTTATTTTTTAAAGTATCATTTATATATGATAATCTATTAACAAAATGAGTTTGTATATCATCTCTTGAAATTATATTTTTATTAGAATAAATATTGAGAACTGCTTCAGAATAAGACATCATATCTGATTTAATATTATCATCAAATTTTCTCATATTATCAGATATAGAAGTCATTTCATTTAATACTAAACTGCTATAGTTGTTTAAATAAACATTTTCTTCTACAGATACATGGTTCATTAAAAAAGCCAATATAATAGTAGAGAAAAACAAATATACTATAAGTCCTAATTTAGCAATGAGAGGTATATAAAAGGTTACTATGTTTTCATCTAATTCAAAATTCTTAGATAGTATTTTGAAAAACAGCATAAATACGCATGATAATAAAACAGCATTTATAGTGGCATTAAATATAGCCAATGTCATAGTATGTAAAAATACTTCATTTATAACAGAATATGCTATTATTTCTACGACACTTCCTACAAGAGAAATTATAAAAAACGTAAGTATAACTCTGCTTGCCAACCTTATACTAGAATTATTATTCCACATCTTTAAATATTTGAAAAAGAATATAAAAGAAATTGCAGAAAAGAGTATCTTCAAACCATATATAGGCGGAACTTCTTTATATATAAAGAATAACGCTATATTCCAAATAACAATATCCACTAATAAATATATAGGAATAGTTAAAATTTTTAGCTTTCTAATAACATGTTGTTTTATCTTGTCTGAAGCCATAATATCCTCTATTAAATAAATGCGATTAATATAATATTATACATTATCGTTTATTTTTTATCAAAATTTATTCATAAAAAAGTGAAGCATATATTAAAAAATTATACTCTTCCTACCTCATTAATTACTCTGCCAACTAAAGTATCATGAGTAGATATAGTTTTAGAATTTAGTTCATAAGCTCTTTGTACTTCAATCATTCTAACCATTTCGTTTATAGGATTTACATTGCTCATTTCTAAGAATCTTGATAATACTTTAGGTCTATCAACGCCTTTCTGAGCTATATAAGCAGTACCGCTAATATCTGTATCTACCCAGAAAGATTCTCCTTCTTTTTTCAAATATCTTTCATTATCAAATCTTACTATTTTTAATGTATCAAGTATCTCTTCATCTTCCCATTCATTATCATTAAACTGTACAAATGTATTGCCGTCCTGATATCTTCTATTGATACTTACTCTGCCATCTTCATCTATATTGAAGTTATTAGTTTTTATCTGAATATAACCATTCTCACCCATAACTTTATAACCATGCTTAGTTACAAGATAATGATCTTTATCTATTAAAAAACTTCCGTTTCTTGTGTATCTTTCACCATTAGGAGTTTCTATAGCAAAGAATCCTTTATCTCCCAAAGCTATATCAAGCTGATTGCCTGTTTCTCTTAAAGAACCCTGCTCCCATTCTGTGAAAACTTCATTAACTTCAACACCTGTTCCCATTCTTCCTACATAAGGTCTTACATCTGTAGAACCAAGCGGAAATATTACTACTCCGTCATCTTCTGTTCTTGCAGCCATCATTTCTGGGAAAGCCTTAAAACTTACTGTATCTCTTTTAAATCCAGGTTTATCAACATTAGCCAAGTTATTAGCTACAACATCTAGTCTAGCCTGTTCAGCCATCATACCGCTGGCACCTGTATAAACTCCTCTTACCATCTATAATCCCCCTAATTTTTATTTCTTATTAATTATAAAATATCATCTTTTTCTTTTTTTGTTTCTATATTAATACTTTTTAATTTTTCTTCTAAATTTTCATATCCTCTTTCTATATGATAGATTCTATGAACATTAGTTGTACCTCTAGCTATAGCTCCGGCAGCAACTAAAGCAGCACCGGCACGCAAATCGCTAGCCTGTACATCAGCACCTGATAACTCTTTACCGCCGTTTACAACTATATCTGAAGTATTCAACTCTATATCAGCACCCATACGAACAAGTTCCGGTACATGGCTGAATCTATCAGGATAAATACCCTCTATAAGCTCACTCTTACCTTTTATAGTGCATGCTAATGTTGTATAAATAGCCTGCAAGTCTGTAGGAAAGCCAGGATATGGCAAAGTTTCAACCTTAAAAGGCTTTAACTCTTTACCAGAAGCATCTATTTCTATAGTATTTTCTGTAGTTTTTATATCACATCCTATATCTGAAAGCAAATCTAATACATAAGTTAAATGTTTAGGCTCTGCATTTTCAAGCTTCAGTTTACCTCTTCCGGCAGCAGCTATTGCCAAGAAAGTACCTGTTTCTATTCTATCTGGTATTACAGTAAACTCAGCACCATGAAGACCGTCAACACCTTCAATAGTTAAAGTATCAGTACCGCCGCCTGTAATTTTCGCTCCCATAGCATTAAGCAAATCAACCAAGTTAGTACATTCAGGTTCTTTTGCTGCATTTCTTATTATAGTAGTACCTTTAGCCAAAGTAGCAGCCATCATAACATTATCAGTACCCAATACTGTAGGCCCGAATTTACCTGACAAGTCCATATCAGCGCCTATTAAATTATCATCTACTTTAGCATCTATATATCCTGCTGTTATATCTATTTTAGCTCCCAATGCTTCCATCCCTTTCAAATGCAAATCTATCGGTCTTGGTCCAAAAGCACATCCTCCTGGATATGATACTCTACAATGTTTCCTTTTAGCTAGTAATGGTCCTAATACTATTATAGAACCTCTCATCTTTTTAACTAATTTGTAAGGAGCTTCCTCACTTTTTCCGTTATGAGATATTATTACAGTTGTATTGTTTTTAAAATCTACTTTTTTACCCAAAGGCTCTAATATATTTATAAGAACATGTACATCTACCAAATCAGGAACATTATGAAGTATAACAGGCTCATCTGTTAAAATGGATGCAACAAGCAAAGGCAATGATGCATTTTTTGATCCTGATACCTTTAATACTCCCCCAATATTGTTTGAACCTTCTATCACATATTTATACATATATTTTCCGCCTTTTAAAGAATAAAAATTCCGCTTTCCTTATGTTCGGAATAATAAAAAAAGCCTTGATAAATTTTATTCATATATTATGTAAATATTCTGTAATCATAATATAAATAGGCTTAAATATATAAAATTACAATTATCCATAATCATATATTTTCAATCTAGTTAACTCGTGCGGTATATTCTTCACAATTTTTTAAAAAACTTGGGCGGGGGCCGTAATTTCTGATTCAGCTTTAAATATAATTAAAACTAAAATTCAAAAAATAGTGACAAAGCATAAAGTGCGTGTATATAAATAAAATTTTAAATTTTTTATCAACTTTTCCCGCAGCAAAAGTGCAAAAATATATTTTATTTGAAACCTTATTATGAAGTAAATATTATATTTACAATAATAATGAATTAAAAAGTATAAAGGGTGGGCAAATGTAATTTAACTTTAAAACCTTAATTACATACCCTGCCCCTTTATCTTATATACATAATTTTAAAATTATAATTCAAATTTATCTTAATAATTTAATAATAAAAAGCATACCCGCCCAAGCTTTTATTAGTTTTTTAATATATTTATCATATTAACATAATATTTTTTTATAAATTTGGTTTTAATAAAAATATAATTATGATATAATATATCTAACAATTTTATTAGGAGTAGGATGGAATATTATGACATACATTAAATTGAACAAAGAATATAAAGATGAAATAGTATATGAGACTATGCTTAAAATGGGATTTTTACATTATTTTAATACTAACTATTATTATAATAATAAAGGTATTCAATTCAAAAATGATGCTGAATATACTTTCATAGGTTTATTCTTATCATTTGATAATAATATACTTACTATTAATCATAATCATAGTATTTTATATTTATCAGAATTTTTAACTAAGCATAATATAACTAAATTAACAGATATAGAGCCTTCTTCCTTAATAGATGTAGAATATGAGGGAAAAGATCCTTATTACTGTTTTTCAAAATTAAATAATATTACGCAAAAAGTTATTATTACATTTATTGCTGAATTTGATAGAATTTACAGCGGTCTTGCAAAATAATTTAAAGAAAAGCGGTAATAACTAAAAAAATATAAGACATACAATTTTTGTCTTCTTCATATAATTCTAAAATAAAAATATAATAGCAATATATTAAAAATTATGATATGATTAATTTTCATCATAATAATATAAAAGGCTTAAATAAATGATAAATATCGCTATACTTGGAAGACCGAATGTTGGCAAATCTACACTATTTAACAGATTTGCAGGAAGAAGAAAATCTATAGTTGACCCTATGGCCGGAGTTACTAGGGATATAAGTATAGCTAAAACATATATTGATGATATTGCATTCAATGTTTTTGATACAGGCGGACTACTTGATGTAAGTGATGACACTTTAAATGAAAAGGTAAGAGAAAAAGCATTAAAAACTGCATTAGAAGATTCGGATATACTTTTATTTTTAGTAGATGCACATCAAAGCCACCCAGATGACAGACATTTCATTAATATAATAAGAAAATCCGGAAAACCTATAATACTTGTTATAAATAAAGTAGATGCTGATTCTCATAATAATTTAGTAAGCGAATTCTATTCATTAGGAATAAAAGATGTATCTATAATAAGTGCCGAGCATAATAATGGTATTGATGATTTAAGAGAAAAAATATTAGAAGTTCTTGAAAGAAACGGATTTGATTTAGAAGCTGAAAGAGAAATATATAAAAATAATAATCCTAATATAACAGATGAAAATAATAATACAATAGAAATTGAAGATATAGATGAAGATTTTGAAGAAGAATATTATGATGATGATTTAGACGAAGAAGATGAAGAAAATTACAATAATAAAAAAGAAAAATCAAAACAATATAGACTCGATGAATATATAGCACAAAAGAAAACAATCAATATAGCAATAGTTGGAAAGCCAAATGCCGGAAAATCCACTTTATTAAATACATTAATAGGAAAAGATAGAAGCATAGTTTCAAATATTGCAGGCACTACAAGAGACGCCATAGATGAAACATTTAATTTCAAAGGCGATGATATTTGTCTTGTAGATACTGCCGGAATAAGAAAGAAAAAAAATGTTAATACTGATGTTGAATACTACAGTGTAAACAGAGCAATAAAGGCAATAGAAGCATCTGATGTTTGTATATTAATGCTTGATGTTTTTGAAGGGCTTACAGATCAGGATAAAACTATTGCCAATCTTATAATAGAAAGAAGAAAAGGAATAGTAATAGCAGCAAACAAATGGGATATAAGAGAGAAAGGAACTACTTGGAATGATTATGAAGCATATATGAAAGATACTTTCCCTGTTCTTAATTATGCTTTTTATGCCAGAGTTTGCGCCAATAGAAAAAACGATGCTGAGAAACTTTTATCTTTAGCAGTAAGGGTAGCAAAAACTAGAATGCAAAGATTTGAAACTCATGCACTCACAGAAACTATGGTAAGAGCAACCAGAGAATATTCAATATCTGCAGGCGGAAATCCTTTCAAAATTTTCTATGTAGTTCAAACAGGAGTAAATCCTCCGGCTTTTGCTGTATTTTGTAATCATCCTCATAAATTGAATTCGCATTATAAAAGATATTTAGAAAATAGATTCAGAGAGATGTTCGACTTCAGAGGAACACCAATTATACTTAATTTCAGAAAAAGAGGCAAAAAATTTGGAGGTTAAAAATATGTTAGTAAAAATTATAGTAAGCATACTCGTTTCATATATAATCGGAGCAATACCATTTTCATTTATAATAGGAAAAATAAATGGACATGATGTTAGAAAAGAAGGAAGCGGTAATCCTGGGGCCAGCAATGTACTTCGCGTATGCGGTAAAAAAGCTGGAATCGCTGCTTATATTTGCGATATAGGTAAAGGTATGGTTGCTGTTATTGTACCTGCATTCATATTATCAAGTATTATTTCTACTCATAGCTATATATTAGTGGCATGTGCTGTTGCCTCTATACTTGGGCATGTATTTTCTATATTCTTAGGATTTAAAGGCGGTAAAGGTGTTGCTACTAGTGCTGGTTCTATGTTTATGCTTGCACCTGTAAGTTTAATTATTACTATGGTATTTTTCTTTATAGGTTTATTTGCATCAAGAAAAACTGTTGCTATAGGATCAACTTTTGGAGCTATTGCCTTTCCTATAGTTTTAAGTTTTTTATATTTCAAAGCTAACTTTTTATACAGAATATTTTTTAATATAAACTATATTATTCTTCTTCCTATAGCTATACTTCTTGCTATATTTATAGTAATAAAACATATACCTAATTATAAAAGAATGCTCAAAGGCGAAGAAAATAGTTTTTCAAAAAAATAATAAAATTAGTTGTATATAAAAATTATAAAAGTAATTATTTCTTTTTTAGTAATTACATTATTGAAAAGCTGTTCTAATTCCAGTGAAAATAAAAAATCAAATGAGTATTCATTAATAATAACACAAACTGTAATATAAATGGAACTATTAATTACAGAGCAGAATATATTATTATTGATAATACAATGATAAAAAATTAAATTGTTAAAATACTATTTACAAAATTAGAAAAAGTATTAATATTTATAGATAATGAAATTATTTAGGGGCTAAATTATGAAACATTGTATTAAAATTCTAAGTCTATCTTTTATATTATTATTTATTTTAAGCTGCGGAAATAAAAATGATCCTATAGAAAATTTAAAGGGAACAGCTAGATATGAAGGAACTTTAATGACCACACAAAATACTAGACAGCTTGAAACAAACAAAGGCACTTTAATTGTTAATGAAGATAGTTCAATAGAAATCATTATAGAAGGTGGAAATATACGTTATAGTAAAGTAACCATATCAAAAGAAGAATTAACTAAAGTTGATGAGGCTTCATATACCGCAGAGAAAGATGGAAATAAATATTCTTTTGCTTTTTATGACACCTACATGAATTTAACAATCAACAATACTGATAATACAACAACAAATGGAAAACTTTCAAAAATTAGTTAAGCTGATTTTTATTATTGTTTAATTCATAATTCAAACATATATTTAAAACTTTGCTCTGGATGCGGTGAATACACGATAAATTTAAAATCCGCTTGGGTGGGCAGCAAAAAATTCTAATTAAGTAAATGAGAAATTAAAAGTTTCTACTGCAAAGTGATACTTTAAATATAAAGGGTGGGCAAATGTAATTAAATTTTCAAACTTAATTTACATACCCCGCCCTTTATTCTTTGTTGATTTATTTTTTAATCATAATTTAAATTGTTTTATTGCTTAATTAAAAAAGCACACCCGCCCTAGCTTTCATTAAATTTATAATTTATTTAGTATTATCCTGAAGGCTTTTTAAATGCTTTATTTCTATAGCTACCATTATAATAGTAACTAGCAAAGCAGCTCCGTCAGCAATAGGACCAGCATACATTACACCGTCTATACCAAATATTCTAGGAAGTATAATTATTAAAGGCAAAAGAAATAAAGTCTGTCTAGTTACAGCAAGGAATGCACCCTTAAATGCTTTTCCTAAAGAACTAAAGAATGTACCAGTTACAGGCTGTGCCGCATTGATTATCATAAGCATCATAAATATTCTCATATACTTTTCAGAGAACTGAAAATAAAGTTCGCTTCCGTCACCGAATATAGAAACAATTTGTCTAGGGAAGAATTGAAATAATAAAAATGCAATGAATGTTATAGCACTTGTTATTATGATAGTATATTTATATGTTTCAATAACCCTATCATAATTTTTAGCTCCATAATTAAAACCTATTATAGGCTGACTTCCTTGAGAAGCTCCTATAACAAATGACATTACAAGCATGTTAACTTTCGCTACTATTCCGGAAACTGCTAAAGGTATATTACCGCCGTATATAGAATTACTTCCATAATAGCTAAGTACATTATTCATAACAATTTGAAGAATCATCATAGATAAGTTACTGAATCCTGCAGAAGCACCTAATGCAAATATTTTTAATATTGATTTGAATTCAGGTATAAAGCTTTGTTTTTCAAATTGAATATTTTTAAATTTGAATATGTATGCAAAAGCTATAAAGAAAGATACATACTGTCCTATAACTGTGGCAAGTGCAGCACCTGCAATACCCATTTTAAATACAAATATAAATAAAGGGTCTAGAATAGTATTAACAATAGCACCGCTTAAAACTGAAGCCATAGAATATTTAGGACTTCCGTCTGCTCTTATGGTATAACTCATAACCATAGAAAATATATAAGCTGTAAATCCAAAAGAAGTTATATCGGTATATATTACTGCATAATCCAAAACCTCTTTTGTTGATCCGAATGCTATCATCAATTTTGTATTGAATATCTTTACCACTATTGATAATATAATACCAAATACAAATGATAAAGTAATACTGTTTCCAATGATAACAGAAGCATGTTTATTTTCACCTTTTCCTAGCAGTATGCTGTAAAGAGAAGCTCCTCCAACACCTAGAAACAATGATATAAATATGCATATTATAGTGAGAGGGAAAGCCACATTAGTTGCGGCATTCCCATTGATTCCCACTCCTTGTCCTATAAATATTTGATCTACTATATTATAAAGAGAACCCACAAGCATTGATATAATACTTGGAGTTCCATATTTAAAAAGAAGCCTATGTATCTTTTCATAATACAAAGGGTTTGATGAAACTGACATATATAAATCCAATAAATATATTAAATAACCTCAATAATTATAAAGTATATTTATTTTTCTTACATTTTCAACAATTTCAATTACTTTTATTCTTTTCAAGTATTTTTAATTTTTTTATTTCTCTGCTTACTAATATATAAAAATATAATTATAAACTATTTTTATTTATTCTATATTTGATTTAAATAATAATATATTATATAATAAATAATATGGATAATTTAATTAATATGAAAGTCAAGTCAAGTCAAGTCAAGTCAAGTCAAGTCAAGTCAAGTCAAGTCAAGTCAAGTCAAGTCAAGTCAAGTCAAGTCAAGTCAAGTCAAGTTAAGTCAAATAAATCATTATACTTTAATTATATATCCAATACCATAGTTGGAAATTATTTTTTTGGAGGCATAAATGTATCATATTCCTAATAGTGAAGAAGTAGAAAAAATTATAAATAAAATTGTTTGGTGGATACCTTTTAAGAATTGCAGAAATTTAATTAGAGCTATTCTATTAAAAATATACAATATTGATGATAATATCATACGTTTAGAAAATGTTATTATATATAACAATTCTATTGCAATGTCTAAATTGATACTGGACAAACTTGGTATAAAAAAAGAATATTATAATATTTTATTAGATATAAATGAAAATGACATTTGTATAGACTGCGGTGCTAATATGGGGCTTTTTACAAGGCTAGTTGATGTGCAAAAAGGAATATGCTATTCTTTTGAGCCAAATACATCATTATATAATCATCTATCAAAAAGATATAAAGATTCTAAATATATACATATATATAATAATGCTGTATCTAATAAAAATGAAAAAGTAAAATTTTTCACATCTGGTGATAATTATGTTAATGATCAAGCTTTTACTATGTCCTATGAAATGACAGATAATTATATTGAAGTTGATTCGATAAAATTTTCTGATTTCATAAAAAATGACATATTAACAAAACATGATTTTATATACTTAATAAAAATTGATATAGAAGGTGAAGAGTTTAATGTTTTGGAAGATCTAATAAATGAAAATATTTATAAAAAAGTAGGTTATATATTCGTCGAAACTCATGAAAGATTTTTCGAAAATGGAGAAGAACGGCTAAATAAAATAAAAAAATTGATAGAATATAATAATATAAAAAATATATATTTAGATTGGATTTAATTATTATAATTTTTCTTCATATTTTTTAAATTTTTTATTTCTCTGCTTACCAATATAACAGTAACGATTAAAGCAGCTCCGTCAGCAACAGGTCCTGCATACATTACTCCGTCTATACCTAATATTCTAGGAAGTATTATTATAAGAGGAAGTAAAAATATAATCTGTCTTGTCATAGATATAAATGCTCCTTTGAATGCTTTTCCTAAAGAAGTAAAGAATGTACCTGTTACAGGCTGAATACCATTTATCACCATTAATGCCATATATATTCTCATGTATTCTTCAGCAAAATGAAAATACAATTCGCTTCCGTCCCCGAATATTCCTACAATCTGTCTTGGTAATAATTGAAATAGAAGAAAAGCTATAAAAGCCATAATAGTTGTTATTGTTATAGTAAGCTTATATGTCTTTATAACTCTGTCATAATTCTGAGCCCCATAATTAAAACCTATTATAGGCTGGCTTCCCTGAGATGTACCTATTATAAAAGCCATTACAAGCATATTTACTTTTGAAATAATGCCTGCCACAGCCAAAGGAATATTTCCGCCGTATATGGAATTAGTACCATAATAGCTGAGTACATTATTCATAGTGATTTGAACGGCCATCATTGCTAATTGATTAAAACCTGATGATGAACCTAAAGAAAATATTTTCAATATGTTTTTAGGATCAACTTTAAAATTATCTCTTTCAAAAGTTATATGTTTGAATCTGAATAAATATCTGAAAACTATAGCAAATGAAATGAACTGTCCTATTATTGTTGCAAGTGCCGCACCTGATATACCCATATCAAATTTAAATATTAAAATAGGGTCTAATATAGTATTTACAATGGCACCTGTAAGAACTGACATCATAGAATATTTAGGGCTTCCGTCAGCTCTTATTATATGACTCATCATCGTAGAAAATATAAATGGTATAAATCCGAACGCTGTTATATTTGTATATTCTATTGCATAAGGTAAAACCTCTTTTGTAGAGCCGAACATAACCATAAAATTTTTATTAAACAGTTTTACTATCACTGTAAATATAAAACCTAATGCCAAAGCAGATACTACAGCATTTCCTATAAAAGTAGCAGCTCTTTTATTATTACCTTGTCCTAATAATATGCTGTACATTGAGGCACTTCCAAATCCATGAAACAATGCTATAGACATACAAATTATAGTAAGAGGAAAAGCAACATTAGTGGCGGCGTTTCCATTAATACCTATTCCTTGGCCTATAAATATTTGATCTACTATATTATATAAAGAACCTACAAGCATTGATATAATACTTGGAGTGGCATATTTAAAAAGAAGTTTATATGGTTTCTCATAGTATAGAGGATTAGAAACTACATCATTATTCATAAATAAAATCCGTTATATAAAAATAATTCTATTAAGTATATTTTATTTTTCTGTTTTTTCAATAATGTAATTTTCAAATTGAATATATAAATAATTTTCTTTATGCTTTACGAAATATATTTTTTACTATATAATTTTTATAAAATTAATTGGGTGTTTTTATATGATAACAAAAAGAATAATTCCATGTTTAGATGTAAGAGATGGAAGAGTTGTAAAGGGCACTAACTTTGAAGGATTAAAAGATGTTGATGATCCTGTGGAGCTTGCTAAATATTATAATAATTCTTTAGCTGATGAGCTCGTATTTTATGATATTACAGCTTCTTATGAGGGAAGAAAATTATTTGTAAACGTACTTGAGAAAGTTGCCAATGAAATATTTATACCTCTTACAGTGGGAGGCGGAATAAACACTATAAAAGATTTTGACATGGTTTTAAAATCCGGAGCTGATAAAGTAAGTGTAAATTCCGGAGCTATAAAGAATCCTGATTTAATAAGGGAAGCCGCTGAAAAATACGGAAATCAATGTGTAGTTCTTTCTATAGATATAAAAAGAGTTAATGGAAAATATTCTGTATTTTCTAAAGGCGGAAGAGAAGACACTGGAATTGATGCAATTGAATGGGCTGTAAAAGGCGAGAAAAACGGAGCAGGAGAGCTTGTAATAAATAGTATTGATACGGACGGAGTAAAAAACGGTTTTGATATAGAATTGCTTAAAGAAATAGCTGATAATGTTTCTATACCTTTAATCGCTTCAGGAGGTGCAGGAAACATGGAGCATTTCAAAGATGTATTTCAGGTTAAAGGTGTTGATGCTGGGCTTGCTGCTTCAATATTTCACTTCAAAGAAATAGATATTAAAGAATTAAAAGAGTATCTTCAAAAAAATAATATCAAGGTAAGACTTTAAATTTTTTATATATTTTAACTTTTTTACCGCACGGTGAATACGTTTTTATTTGTTATTTAAATTATAATTCAGGACGCATATATGTTAAAAATTTATTTTAGAGTGCGTTGTATAAAGTCATAAATTTAAAAAACTCTTGGCTGGGAAGCTAAAAATTCTAATGAGATAATAAAGAATTAAAAAGTTTATATTATATATAAAAACTATGAGCCTTGAGGGTGGGGAATGAAAATAAGTTTTAAAACTTAATTACATACCCCACCCTTTATTATTATATGTATTAATTTGCAATTATAGTTTTTTTATATTTAAAGATTTAATCTGTAATTATAACACCCGCCCTAGTATTTATTATATTTAAAAATTTATTTAACGTACGGTGAATGCATTTTTATTTACTATTTAAATTATGATTCATAATTAATTTATATTTTAAATTTTACTCTGCGTGCGATGAATGAAGCTATAAAATCAATTATGAATTAATCTCATTTTCCATCATATTTTTCTTCTTTGTTGTTCTATAAATATAGATATACATTATTGCTGACAATAGTATAGAAACAACATCTGCTATAGGCTGAGACCATATTATACCATTAATTCCAAAAAATTTTGTACCGAAATATATTGCAGGCACAAATGCTATTCCCTGTCTGCATACTGATAAAATTAAAGAAGGCAATGCTTTTCCTAATGCCTGAAATGTTGATATGAATACGAACTGAAATCCTATAATAGGAGCTACTGAATATGCCGCTATTAAAAATTTAGAACCATATTCTATAACTTCATCATTCTTTATGAATATTGCTATAAGCTCTTTTGAGAATATAAAAGCAAAAATTAAAAATATTATTCCTGACACAAAACTAAATAAGCATGAAAGTTTTATTGAGGCATTCATTCTTTTATAGTTTTTGGAAGCATAATTATATCCTATAAAAGGCTGTACTCCCTGCCCTAATCCTATGAATACCAAAAGAACAAGCATGAATATTCTTTGCGAAACTCCAAGACCTGCTACTACATTATCATTATATTTAGATGCAAAATTATTTATTAAAATATTTGCTATGCTTATTAATACATTGTTCATAAACACAGGAAAGCCTATTGAAAATACATTATTTAGTATATCTTTTGTTAATGCAAAATCTTTAAATCTTATTGAAAGAAAACTGCTTTTTTTAGCTATATGCCAAATATAATATAATGTAGAAGAAGCATTACCTATTATAGTGGCAAGAGCAGCACCAGCAACACCTATATTCATATAAAGAATCATTATTGGATCTAATATGATATTTATTATAGTACCAAGCATCATACCTATCATAGCTTCTTTTGAAGAACCTTCAGAACGTACAATCTGCCCCAATGACATTTGACAAACTACAAATACAGCTCCGAATGCCACTATAAGTAAATAGTCTTTAGCAAATTTATATGTATTTTGGCTTGCTCCTGATAATTTCAGTATCTTATTTAAAAATACCAAAAAAACTATCATACATACAAATCCAGTAATAACACTTGCAAAAAATGCAAAAGATGAAACCTGCTTTGCCTTATCATAATTTCTTGCACCTAAACTTCTTGATATATAAGAAGCTCCACCTATTCCGTATATAGATCCAAATGACATAAGAACCAAATAAATAGGCATAGTCAAAGAAACGGCAGCTACCTGATTAGGATCATTAGTCTGACCTACAAAAAAAGTATCTACCATATTATAGAATACGTTAACAAGCATTCCTAGTATGGTTGGAAGAGCCAAGGTTATTAATGCTTTATATACCGGATAATTTTCAAATATATCTATTTTCTTATCGTTCTGATTCATAATATTTTCCCAAAAAAGTAAAGAGTATTATATTACATTTGATTTTTATTATCAAGCATTAATCAAGTGAGAATTTAGCTATAAACCTAATAAAAACTTGGGCGGGTATTAACATTTCTGTATTGGCATTGAAGAAAAGTAAAATAATAATTTCACAGTAAAATACAAAAGAATAAAGGGCGGGGTATGTAAATAAAATTTTTAACTGTAAAAGCTAATATATTTATATTAAAAAATTATTCTATGTTATAAAAATTACAATTTTTAACCAGAATTTCCAATTTTATTCTAATTTTCATAGCAAAATATTATATTTACAGCCAATTTTATAGTATTTGTAAATATATTTTACATTTATTCTTACCATATTACCTATTTATGTATTATACGTATTGTAATACTGTGTTTTTTATTTAGTTTTGTAAATTTATTGTAAATTATTCGTAAATAAATATTGCTTAATTTTTACATTCTGCTATAATTATAAATGTAAAGAGATTTTACAATATACACTGTAAGGAGATACAATATGACTAATAGCTTAAACCTTTTTATTAAAATTACACCTAGCCAATTACCTGAGAATATTAGAAGATTTATCGCTTCTAATTACAGCAAAGCTAAAATCGTTTATATTGATAAAGTAAAAGATCAATATGAAATTAAATTAAACAATGGTATTTATATCAACTTTGACAAAAACGGAAGTTGGAACTATATAAGCAGCGACGATAAATTATCTGAAAATATACTTCCAAAAACTATAGCTAGCAAAATTAAAAACATAATGAAAAAATATAATAATGCTTATGTTTTTGAAATCAGCAAAAGAATAGAGTTCTACAGAGTAAGATTAACTAATTCTTTAGAAATTAGAATAAAAAATAACGGACAATTAATAATGGCATAACTTTTATCATTTTGTATCTCTTTAAAGTGATTAATATATAAGGCTTGAGTCTTTAATTAGATTCGAGTCTTTTGTTTTATAAATTCCATTACATTTGCCCGCCCTCTAGGCTTATTATTCAAATCTGAAATTTGCACTTATAGTTTCTTATTATCTAATTAGAATTTTTTGCTGCCCGCCCAAGCTTATTTTAAATTTAGAATGCATACAACGCACGCAGAATAATATTTAAAATATATACTAATTAAAAATAATAGTTTAAATAATAAATTAAAATCAGTTCACCGTGCGATTAATGAAATTCAAATAACAAATTCAAAAACTCATTTTGACAAAATATATTCATTCTAGTATAATTAAATAAAAAAAGAGATATACATATATGCAAGAATTATTTTTATTTCCAAATTATAAAGCAAAAAATAGTTATCTGAAAAATAATTTTAATAAATATACTTTGGATATAACTAATTATCAAACACTTCATCAATATTATAAAAGCAGCAAAGAAAGATTTTTTGAGAATTACAAAATAGAAAATAATGTTCAGGATATAGATGAATCAATAGCTATAATCAATATCCACAATATATTATTTCAATATAAAGAAAAAAATAAAGAAGCATTAATATCAAAACAAAATACAACTTATGAACTAGCATATACTTTATATAAACTCATAGAAGAAATAACATTGGCTAAATTTTACGGATTTAAATTAGAAAAGTACAATAATCTTAAAGATATAAATGCAATAATAAATCTATATAAAGAATACAATAAAGAAAATAATCTATTAGATGAATTTGATATTTTCGAGCTTTTTATAAAATCTATAGAAAATAAGGAATTAGAATTTTTAAATACTTATAAATCTATAACGATTTATAATTTTGAAAAAATTCCTCCTTTGCATTTGATATTTCTAGAATCTTTAAAAAAGCATTATAATAAAAATATAAAAGTTGTAATGCCTTATGATATGGAAAAACATTTTAATAATTATAAATCATTCTATCAAGGCATTGATAATTTTGAAATAAATAAAACTTCAATTTTTTCTAAGGCTTTAATTGGAGAAAATAAAGATATAAAAAAATATAAAGATAAAATAAAGTTTATATCCGGATTCGGTGCTAAACAGGAAGCCGATACTGTTATTGATGAAATAATTAAACTTATAGACAGCGGAGTTAATCCTTATGATATAGGCATAATATTTTCAGATATTAAATTATACAGCGATATCGTTTCAAGCAGATTAAAAGAATGCCAAATAAAATTTAATGAAAGAAGATCCAACTTTATATGGAAAGTTCCTATAATACCTGTACTCACTTCAATATTTTTGATATTAGATAAATATAACGGTGAAATAGATGTAGATACTCTTATAAAAATATTATCTTCTACATATATAAAACTTGATGGAGTTACTCCATATAATATAAGAGATTTGATTTATTCTTATGAGGATTTCAACTCTATAGAAATATTTTCAAAAATGTCTTTCAAAGATTTTAAAAATAAAATTTCTAAAAAGTTTGAATATAATGATGCTTCAAAATCTATAACAGCATTTTTGGATTTATTAAATAATCTTGTATCAAAAAAAAGCTATAAAGAAATAGGGCTTGCATATATAAATATTTTGAAATTCTTAAATATAGGAAACATAGAAAACATAGAAGATAAAAATGAGTATTCCTACAGAGACAACGAAGCATTAGCTTTATTTATTAATCTTATACTTGAAATAGCATATACAGAAAAACTTGAAAATATAGATAATCAGGATATAAGCCATTTTGATTTTCATGCAGCTTTAAATACAATTTTAAGGGACAAATCTATAGGCGAAGATCAAAATAAAGATATCACTCTTACAGTAAGTAATTTATATGATGCCAGAGGTTTAAAATTAAAGCATATATTCATATTAGGAATGAATAATGATTTTATTAATAGAAGACCTAATGCATTTTTTATAAGTGCCAAATTAAGAGAAGCAATAAATAAAGAAAATAAAAAAATAGTTTTCAATACTCAAAGCTATTTATCAGATATTCATTATGCTTTATTTTTGAATATATTATCTTCATGTTATGAGGATAGTAATATTTATTTCTCATTCAGATTCAAAGATGAAAAAGGAAATTTAGAAATTCCATTTTATTATATAGAAAATCTATATAGAGAATTATATAATGAAGATTTTAAATTTGAAAATTTAGAGAAAAACGGACTCATATACAGAAAAGAATATATACAAAAAGAAGATAATATTCATACAGATAAAGAAAATCTTATGAGCCTATTTTTATATAATGATATAGCTTATAAAATTGATAATGCAGAAAATATCATAGATCTTGTTTATCATAAGCAAAATAAAAATATGCATTATGATTTTAATAATAATGAAGATGTAAAAAATTTCTTTTTAAATATTTTAAAAGAGAAAGTATCCGTTACAACTTTGCAGGCTATAATGGAATGTCCTGCCAAATTCTTCTATTCAAGATTGTACTCAAAAGAATCTGTTGAGTCAAAAATACAAGGCATAAATTATATGGATAGAGGAAGAGCATATCATAAATTCTTTCAAGATTTTTATAAAGAAGTTAAAAGTAAATATTCAGATGAAGGCTGCCATTTAATAGAAAGTGAATTTAATAATTACTGCAATATAGCAAATCAAGTTGTAGATGATCATATAAATGAATTAATAGATTCCTATTCATCAAAGGATTTGGAAGAAAAGTATTTATTAGAATATAAATTTGATTTAAATGTTATAAGAGAAGAAGCCTTAAATGTTATGTCATATTTTATAAAAAAAGAAATCATAAATAATAAATTAAAAGAAGAAGATGAAGGCTGTTTTTATATACCTCAATATTTTGAAAGATACATAGGAAGCAAAGAAGATTTTATAATATATCAGAATAAAGATTTATCTATAAAAATAAAAGGTATAGTTGATAGAATTGATTTTAGTTACTCTGATAAAGAACATAAAAATATAAATGGAGTTAGAATAGTTGATTATAAATCAAGTTATAAAATAGAGGAAGCCAAAGGAGAAACTAGAAAAGATATTATAAGAGAAACTATAAGAATATATTTACAGCCTATCTTATATTTAAAATATATACTTAGTCAATATATTAAAAAAAATATAGAGAAAAAAATAAAACATTGCGAGGTAGTATTTACAGTATATAAAGAAAAAGAAGTTATAAATGAATCCCAGGAAATAAATCAAATGTATAATGACAGGGATATGCTTTTATCTATATGCGGATATATTGATGGTGAGTATAATTTGAATGATTATTTCAATGAAGTATTTGATAAGATTTTAGCTGGAGAATTAGTTTATATTTCAAATAGTACAAATTGTACAACCTGTTATAATGCCCCTTACTGCGAAAAAGTATATAAAAAAGATGATGATGAGAATTGATTATAACTTTTTAATTGAAATATTTTATTATTTACTATAATATAATCTGCATAATTAATATATTAAAAGGAATGTTTTTATGAAAAGGATTATTGTAACAGGAGGAGCCGGTTTCTTGGGTTCACATTTATGCGAAAGATTATTAAATGAAGGAAATTATGTAATATCTATAGATAATTTTTTTACAGGAAGCAAAGAAAATATTAAACATTTATTAGATAACAAAAATTTTGAAAGCATAAGACATGATATAACAGAACCTATACATATAGAATGTGATGAAATTTATAATTTTGCCTGTCCTGCATCACCTATACATTACCAAAGAAATCCTATACATACTTTTAAAACAAGCGTTTTTGGTATAATAAATATGCTTAATTTGGCAAGAGATTGCAATGCTAGAATACTTCAGGCATCAACAAGTGAAGTTTATGGTGATCCTTTAGAACATCCACAAAGAGAAAATTATTGGGGACATGTTAATCCTAATGGAATAAGAAGCTGTTATGATGAAGGAAAAAGAAGTGCTGAAACTTTAATGATGGACTATCACAGACAGTACAATACAGATATAAAGATAATTAGAATATTTAATACTTACGGACCTAGAATGAATGAACATGACGGCAGAGTAGTTTCTAATTTTATTATACAAGCTCTTCAGAATATACCTATAACAGTTTATGGAGATGGAAGCCAGACTAGAAGTTTCTGCTATTGCGATGACTTAATAGAAGGTGCTGTAAAAATGATGAATTCAGATAATTTTATAGGTCCTGTTAATTTGGGAAATCCTGCTGAAATGACAGTATTGGAATTTGCTCAAAAAATCATAGAAATGACTAATTCAAAATCTGAAATAATTTATAAAGATCTTCCTAAAGATGATCCTATAAAAAGACAACCGAATATTACATTAGCCAAAGAAAGACTTAATTGGAAACCAGAATATAAATTGGAAGATGGATTGAAAAAAACTATAGAATATTTTGATAATTATTTAAAAAATAAATAATTTAATATAAAAGTATAATTTGTATAATAAACTATTTATTTAGTATAAATAATTTCATTTTTTATTTTTCTAATATTTTATGTATTTTTACAGTGATATATACAATTCTATTATTTAGTAAAAATAAATTACAATTTAATTATAAATTATAAATAATTTTTTATAATTTATAATTAATGTAAGTATTATGTAAATTATTTTATTTCTTCATAAAAATATAATATGAAATAAATTTTCACTTTTTCTTTATAAATGTTATATTTAATACATAGAAAATATAAGGAAATAAGAAATGAAAGCAAAAATATTTTTAATAATAATGATAATTTTATTTGCCGTATCATGTGCAAATAATAATCCAGCAAATCCTGTTCAAAATAATAATGAAACAAAAAACACAGAAAATAATGCTAATTCAGGAAATACAAGCAGTAATTCAGGTAACACTTCTTCTAATGATAATGGCAGTGATAATGAAGGTACAGGAATAAATAATAATGGTGATAAGCCAACTATTGAGGCATTAAATGGTATTGTAGAATATAAAGGGAAAGCTCAATTAACTACTAAAGGTTTAGATGGACATCGTCTTACAGGTCCTGAAGATATTGGTGAGATATATGTAGATATTTATGAAAAAGAAAAAGCAGCTCTAGTACATGTTAATGGTATTTTTAGTTTTAAAGATATTAAATTAGATAATGCTAAACATACATATTATTCAAGTGATGAAAAAGGTGATTATACATTAACAATGACAGTTAGAGATGATTCTATAACAGACTTTCAAATTATAATATATTTTAAGGGTGATAATTATAGATCTTATGTTACATCTGCAAAATTAGAAAAAATTATAAGAAATTAATTTTCCATTAAGAAATAGTTAAAAGTAGGCTTTATATTTATTATATAGCCTATTTTTTTATTTATTTTCATATATACCCATATACCCTACTTGAATTTTATTAGAAATTTATTATAATTATATTGTTAGACTATTGTAACATTTTATAAAAAATAGTAAAATGAAATATGTTTTTATACAGGGGGTTATATATATGAAAATGACTTTAAAAATAGGAGGCATGCATTGTGCTGCATGTTCTAGGGCTGTAGAAAGAGCCTTGAAAAAAACAGAAGGTATTGAAGATGCCAATGTTAATATAGCTACTGAAAAAGCAGTATTCAATTATGATGAAAAAAAGCTTAAGTATGATGATATAGTGAATGTTGTAGTAAAGGCAGGATATCAGGTTTTAGGTAAGGAAGAAGATCCGACAATAGTAAAAGCAAGAGAGATAAAAGAGCAGAAAATAAGACTTATAGTATCAGCAATATTTTCTATACCTTTGTTTTATATATCAATGGCGCCTATGGTAAGTTTCGTTAAATTC
The DNA here is from genome assembly GCF_001049755.1 of Brachyspira suanatina. NCBI lineage: Bacteria > Pseudomonadati > Spirochaetota > Spirochaetia > Brachyspirales > Brachyspiraceae > Brachyspira > Brachyspira suanatina. The sequence continues at coordinate 177,704 of NZ_CVLB01000003.1, forward strand.
CCAATACCTAGTTTTTTGGTGCATCATATTAATCCTCAAGTTTTTTCTATAGTTGCTATATTTTTATGCGTACCTGTTATGATATCAGGATATAAATTTTATACATTAGGTTTTCCTGCACTTTTTAGAGGTTCGCCTAATATGGACTCGCTTGTAGCAATAGGAACAACTGCGGCATTTAGTTATAGTATTTATTCTACTGTTTTAGCATTTATGGGACTTAATCCTCATGGGGAAAATCTTTATTATGAGTCAGCTGCAGTTATAATAACATTAGTACAGTTTGGAAAATATTTAGAAGCTAGAAGCAAAGGAAAGACAGGCGAGGCAATAAAAAAACTTATGGGACTTCAGCCTAAAACTGCCACTATAATAAAAGACGGAGAAGAAAAAGAGATAAAAATTGCAGATGTAAAAGTTGATGATATAGTATTAGTTCGTCCGGGTGAGAAGATCCCTGTTGATGGTGAAATAATAGAAGGGTACAGTAGTGTTGATGAATCCATGCTTACGGGCGAGAGCATACCAGTTGAAAAGAGTGTAGGGGATAAAGTAGTTGGGGCTTCTATAAATAAAACAGGAAGTTTCAAATTCAAAGCTCAAAAAGTAGGAGCTGATACTGCATTAGCACAGATTATAAAATTAGTAGAAGATGCACAGGGTTCAAAAGCTCCAATAGCACATATTGCCGATGTTGTTTCTTCATACTTTGTGCCTGCTGTAATAACTATAGCTTTGATATCAGGTATAATTTGGTTTATAGCTCTTCATAATTTTGTATTCTCTTTAACCGTATTTGTATCCGTACTTGTTATAGCTTGTCCTTGTGCTTTAGGGCTTGCGACACCTACTGCAATAATGGTTGGGACTGGAAAAGGTGCTGAATTAGGAATACTTTTTAAAAATGCTGAGGCCTTAGAAGTTTCTGAAAAAATAAATGCTGTAATGTTCGATAAAACAGGTACTCTTACAGAGGGCAAGCCTTATGTTACTGACATTATTTCTGATGATAAAGACAAACTTCTTTTGATAGCTGCAAGTGCTGAAAATGGAAGCGAACACCCTTTAGGCGAAGCTATAGTAAGAGAGGCCAAAGAAAAAAATATAAAACTTCTTAATATAGAAAATTTTAAAGCCATAGCTGGTTTTGGTATAGAAACATATATTGATAATAAAAAAGTTTTAATGGGTAATGGCAAACTAATGAATAAAGAAAATATCAGTACAGAAAATTATAATTCATATATGGATAAACTTTCAAAAGAAGGTAAGACTCCTATGTATGTTGCTTATGACAATAAACTTTTAGGTATAATAGCAGTTGCTGATAAATTAAAAAAAGAAAGTATCGAAGCAATAAACAGACTTCACAAACTTGGAATAAAAACTGCAATGATTACAGGAGATAATAAAAACACAGCTAATTCAGTTGCAAAAGAAGCTGGTATTGATATTGTATTTGCAGAAGTATTACCTGAAGAAAAATCTAATGAAGTTAAAAAACTTCAGGATCAAGGTTTAACTGTTGCTATGGTAGGCGATGGTATAAATGATGCACCTGCTTTGACTCAGGCTAATGTTGGTATTGCTATTGGAAGCGGTACCGATGTTGCTATTGAAAGTGCTGATATAGTATTAGTAAAATCAAACACTAATGATGTTGTAACTGCCATAGAATTAAGCAAGGCAACTATGAGGGATATAAAACAAAATTTATTCTGGGCTTTTTGCTATAATGTAATAGGCATACCTATTGCGGCAGGAGTTTTGCATGTATTCAGAGAACCTTTAATAGCTTCTTCTATAGGAGGGTTTTTAACTGCTATTATGGGTAAGGATTTACTTTTGAATCCTATATTTGCTGCTCTTGCTATGAGCTTAAGTTCTGTTTCTGTTGTTACTAATGCTTTAAGATTAAACTTTTTCAAACCAAGCAAATAGATTTTTATTTATATACTAAGTTTTTCAATCATAATTTACTCAGAGGTCCATAGAAATTTAATTTTTAATTTCTATGGACTTCTTATTATTTCTAGCGATAAATGAGCATAATAAAAAATAAATAAATTTTTTTTACAAAAAAATAAATTATAGGAAACTTTTAACCAATCAAATTCGTCTAAAAAAGTAAATAGCATGCTATATTATTTTAATAATTGAGATGATTGATTAATTTTGTAAATAGGGGGAAAATTATATATGAGAAATAGAATTAAAATAATTATAGATATAATAATGACAATTCTTTATTTCGTTTTGATGGGATATCATTTTACAGGACGAACTATACATGAATATTTAGGATTTTTGATTTTTGTATTTTTTATACTTCATAATATAATGAATATTAATTGGTATAAAAATCTACCTAAAGGAAAATACAATTTAAATAGATCGCTTAATACATTTATAAATGTCATGCTATTTATATGTATGTTTGGATTAGTGGTAAGCGGAATATTATTTAATAGAGATTTAGTAGAATTTCTTAATCTTAGCAGCATCAAAGTATTCAATAAAAAACTGCATATAGTTTGCAGCTATTGGGGATTTATATTGATGTCTGTACATTTGGGAATGCATTGGGGTATATTTATAAACATGAGTAAAAAAATTATAAATATAAAAAAACAAATATATATATTGATAGCTTTGCTAATAGCTCTATATGGAATAGTTTCTTTTATAAAAAGAGGTTTTTATATTAATATGTTTGTAATTGCCAAAGTTCCTAAAGCTGAAGAAGCTGCAGTATTTTTCTTTATGGATCATGTTGCTGTAATGGGAGTTTTTATATTCATTACTTATTACTTACATAGATTGAGCAATAAATTAAATAAGATGAGTATACAGCAAGGATAATAACTTTATAATTTTCAAAGTGCGGGCATAGATGTAATTAAGTTTTAAAATTTATTTACATACCCCGCCATTTATTCTTTATTATCTAATATGTAATTTTTACTTTATTTTATCTTTCTACTTTATTAGAAATCAAGTTTTTATTATATTAGCAGTTCATTTAACCGCCTTTAATCTGATAATTATTTATTAATAAGTATTTTTTAATTAAACATTTTATCAGTATTGACAAATATATTTAAAAATATATAATTGAAAAAATGGGTTTTATTTTCAATAAATTTTATAATCTAATTTTCAGGATAATAGATGATAGTTTTAGAAAATGTCAGTAAAGTATTTAAAACTGCTAAAAATAAACAGCTCAATGCAGTTAATAATGTGTCTTTAAAAATAAACAAAGGCGAGATATACGGTATAATAGGTTTTTCAGGAGCCGGAAAATCAACTTTGGTAAGATGCATAAACTTATTAGAAAGACCTACATCAGGAAAAGTTTATGTAGGCGGAGAGGAATTGACATCTTTAAAACCTAGAGAGCTTAGAGAGAAAAGGAAAAAAATAGGTATGATATTTCAGCAGTTTAACTTGTTCGGCTCAAGAACAGTATTTAAAAATGTTGCATACCCATTAAGATACAGAGGACTTTCAAAAGAAGAAATAGAAAAAAAAGTGATGTCTTTACTTGAACTTGTAGATATAAAAGAAAAGGCCTATGTTTATCCTTCGCAATTAAGCGGCGGACAGAAACAAAGAGTTGCAATAGCTAGAGCTTTAGCCAATGATCCGCAAATACTTTTATGCGATGAAGCTACAAGTGCATTAGATCCTCAAACAACATCTTCTATATTGAAGTTATTAAAAAAATTAAATGAAGAACTTGGAATAACTATAGTTGTAATAACCCATGAGATGAGCGTTGTAAAAGAGTTATGTCATAGAGTTGCAGTTATGAGTAATGGTCATCTTATAGAGGAAGGAAATATATTTGAGGTATTCTCTCATCCTAAAAATCAAATCACTCAGGATTTTATAGATACAACTTCAAATGTATCTAAGATATATACGCTTATAGAAGAAAAACATAATATAACAGAATTAAAACAAGGCGAATGTATATTAAGATTAAAATATAAAAAGGATTCTGTAGGAGAGGCTTTAATATCTCATATTTCAAGAAAGTTTAATGTTGATGTTAATATAATATTTGGAAATGTTGAGCTTATAGATGAAAGCCTTTTAGGCGGACTTGTTGTTATACTTCATGAAAAAGAAAAACATGGCATAACAAAAACTATAGAGTTCCTTAATGAACAAAATGTAGATGTAGAGGTAATAAAAGATGCTAGATATGATGAATAATTTAATGCCTAATGTTATGGCTGATTTGCCTAGACTTTATCAAAGCATAATACAAACTTTTGTAATGCTTTTTTATTCAGGTGTAATATCATTTTTTATAGGTGGATTTTTGGGAGTGCTTTTAATAGTTACTAAAAAATTCGGAATAATGGAAAATATATTGTTATATGAAGTATTAAGCAAAGTGATTAACTTTTTCAGAGCTATACCATTTATAATACTTCTTGCTATGTTAGTACCTCTTACAAGATTTATAATGGGTACTGCAATAGGAGTAAAAGGAGCTATCATACCATTAATATTTGGAACAGTCCCTTTCTTTGCAAGACAGATAGAAAGTGCATTATCAGAAGTTAATCCAGGACTTGTAGAGGCGGCACAGTCTATGGGATCATCTCCTATAGCTATTATTTTCAGAGTATATTTAAAAGAAAGTATAGCTCCTATAGCAAGAGGAACTACTATAACAATAATTAGTTTAATAGGACTTACTGCTATGGCTGGAGCTGTAGGGGCAGGCGGACTTGGAACTTATGCTATACAATCAGGATATTATAGAAATAAATTAGATATTATATATGTATCTGTAATACTTCTTGTAATACTTGTTGGAATTATACAGGCTATTGGAAATTTTATAGTTAAAAAAGCTACACATTAAGAAAATTATTATGATATGAAAAAACTATTTGATATTGAGAGGGATTATTTATGGAAACTTTATTGAAAAGAAGAAAAGCTGTATTGATAGGGGCAGGACATGTAGGTTCTCATGCAGGATATGCATTGGCGGCTCAAGGTTTAGTTGAAGAAATAATTTATATTGATATAGATGAAAAGAAGGCATTTTCTCAGGCTTTAGATATATTTGATGCTACAGTTTATTTACCTCATAGAGTAGAAGTAAAATCAGGAACTTATAAAGATATAGATGATGCTGATATAATGGTGGTATGTGCGGGTCCTTTGCCTAATATGAATCAAACTAGAATGGATACTTTAGGTGCTACAATAGGGGTTATGAAAGATGTAACATCTAAAATAAAAAATACAAAGTTCTCAGGAATCATAATCAATATTTCTAATCCTGCAGATGTTATCACTCATTATTTACAAAATAAATTGAATTATGATCCTAAAAGAATAATATCTACAAGTACCACATTAGATTCTGCAAGATTAAGAAGAGCCATATCAGAGGCGATTAATGTTGATCAAAAGTCAATATATGCCTATGCTTTAGGTGAGCATGGAGAAAGTCAGATGGTTCCATGGTCAACAGTTACTATAGCAGGAAAGCCTTTGTTTGAACTTATGAAAGAAAAAGATAAATACTCAAAACTTGATTTAAAAGAATTAGCTTATAAAGGAAGAAGAGGCGGCTGGGATGTTTTAGAGGGTAAAGGATCTACAGAGTTTGGAATAGGTACTGCTTTAGCTGAAGTGGCACGCGCTGTACTTTGCGATGAGCATAGAGTTCTTCCTGTTTCAGTTTATTTAAATGGAGAATACGGACAAAATGATGTTTATGCTTCAGTTCCTGCAGTGCTTGGAAGAAATGGAGTTGAAGAGATAATCGAATTAAAGATGAATGATGAAGAGAAAAAATTATTTGATGAATCTTGCAGCGTGATGAAAAAGAATTATGAATTAGCTTTGAATATGTAATAATATTTATTATAGTATTATTATATATTGACAAATATTATATAAAATATAGTAAGGCAAATTCTCAATTATAAAATTTATAAAAGAGAATTGTATTATATAAAAATGATAATGCTATGAGAAGAATAATTTTACTTTTTATTTTTATATTTTCTGTTTCATGTTCTAATGCTGATAAAAATGTCCATATAGTGAGAGTGGGATATATAGGCGAGTCGGATAAAATTATTTGGCAAGAGGTGATGAAAAAAGTTTCTAATGATAATATAGAAATAGAATTGGTATCTTATATTAATTATTCTTCTCCTAATAAAGTTTTAAATGATGGTGAAATAGATTTAAATAATTTTCAGCATTATGCATTTTTTAATAAGGAGTTGGAAGATAAAGGATATGAATTAACTGCTATAGCAGATACATGTTTAGCTGCTATGAATATATATTCTGATAATATAACAAATATTAATCAGATTAAAGAGAATGATAAAGTTGCTATACCTAATGATGATTCTAATAGAGGCAGAGCTTTAAAAGTATTAGCAGCGGCAGGATTGATAGAATTAAAAAATATATATAAACAAAATCCTACTGTTAATGATATAAAAGAAAATAAATTAAATTTGGATATAATTGAAGTTGATGCTGGAAGTATATATGGTTTGCTTCCAGATATAGCAAGTGCCGTTATCAATAGTAATTTTGCTTTAAACTTCGGACTTGATCCTTATAGAGATTCTATATTTAAGGATAATACGAGCAATTATACTGATAAAAATTATATAAATATTATAGCTGCTAGAACAGAAAATAAGGATAATGAGACATACAAAAAAATAATAAATGCATATCAATCTGATGAGATTAAAGAAATATATAATAAAAAATTTAATGGAATATATAGCTGTTTGGTAATTTTATAGTTTTTAGTTGGGGGGACTATGAAATCTTTAATAATATTTTTTTTATTAATTAATATTCTTTCTTGCAATAATTCTAATGTTGATATTATAAAGGTAGGACATATAGGAGAATTTGATTCGGATGTATGGCAGAAAATAGATGAAGAGTTAAAAATTGAAAATGCAAGATTAGAACTTGTATATTTTGAAGATTATGAAATTTTAAATAAGGCTCTAAATGATGGTGAGATAGATTTGAATTCTTTTCAAAACTACATATATTTTGTAAATGAAACTAATAAATATAATTATAATCTTCATATATTAGGAAAAACTTTCGTGGCTCCTATGAATATATATTCAAAATTTCTTACGAATATAAATCAAATATCATCTAATGCTACAATAGCCATTCCTGATGATGAAGTAAATTTATCAAGAGCATTGCAAGTATTAGAAGTGGCAAATATCATTAAACTTGAAAGATTTGATACGAGTTTTTATAATATATCTAATATTATAGAAAATAAATTAAATATTCAATTTATAACTATGGATGCTAGTATAATTTATTATAATATGGATAAGGTTGATGCCGCCGTTATAAATTATGGATTTATTTCAGATTATATAAATTATAAAATTATATTTTATGATGATATATCAAAATATTCGCATGCTGGTTTGATGTCCTATGCTAATTTGATTGTATGCCGAGAAAAAGATAGAAATTATAATCTTTATAAGTTTATAACAGAAAGCTATAGACAGAAGATGAAGAAAAATATAGATAAAAATATATTAGATGGTCTTATTGCAATTGACTAATAATTAAATATAGGGATACATATAATGAAAAAATTATTATTTATTTTGTTTTTATTACTATTTATTATTTCTTGTAATTGTAAAAAAGAAGAAGTGGTAAAGATAGGATACATAGGGGAGCTTGACATGAGCATATGGGAATACGTAGCAAATGAAATGAAAGAACAAAATATTTTATTAGAATTAATACAATTTTCAGACTATTCTATAATAAATAAAGCTTTAAATAGCAAACATATAGATTTGAATCATTTTCAGCATTATGCTTATTTCGTTAATGCTACAAATAAAAACGATTATTATTTGAGTATAATAGATAAAACTTTTATAGCTGCTATGAATATGTATTCAGAAAATTTAACTAATTTATCTCAGTTACAACTACATTCAAAGATAGCAGTACCAAAAGATGAAGTAAATTTATCAAGATCATTAAAAATATTGGAATCTATAGGATTATTAAAATTAATTAGGAAGAATAATATTAATTATAATTTTACCACAAATGATATAAGAGAAAATTATTTGAAATTAGAGTTTGTAGCTGTAGAGGCAGATGATGTTTATTCTGTCATGTCTTTTGTTGATGGAGCTTTTGTTAATCTCAATCTTAATTTTGATTTTAAAGATTCAAATATATTATATTATGATGATCCTAGTAAATATGATTCTGATATGTATATAAATCTTATAGTTGCAAGATTAGAAGATGAAGATAATAGCGTTTATAAAAAGATAGCTGAGACTTATAAAAAAAGAATAAAAGAGGTTGTCGAATCAGGAAAATTAAATGGAATTATCATCAATTATTAATAGTTTTTATTGAAATTATTCAAAAAATAATATAATCTAAATAAATTAATTTAATTAAAATTTTATAAAGGAGCGAAAATGAAAAAATTTTTATTATTTATATCATCAGCCATATTATCATTAATGATATTATCATGCGGAAATACTTCTTCTGGTGATCAAAAGGTAGTTAAAGTTGGTTTTGCTGGAGAGTCTGATTATCAAATCTGGGATCCTATAGTAGCTAAACTAGCTGAAGAAGGAATAAAAGTAGAGTTAGTATCTTTCTCTGATTACACTATACCTAATCAGGCTTTAAATGATGGAGAGATTGATTTGAATGCTTTCCAACACTATGCATACTTTAATGATGAAGTATCAAATAAAGGATATGATTTAACTGCTATAGCTGATACTTATATATCTGCTATGAATATTTATTCTACTAATATCACAGATGTAAAACAATTAAAAAACGGCGATAAAATAGCTATACCTAATGACCCTTCTAATGGTGGAAGAGCTTTAAAAGTTCTTCAGGCTGCAGGAATCATTAAAGTAAAACCTGAAGCAGGAGATACTCCTAGTGTAAGCGATATAATAGAAAATCCTCTAAATATTGAAATCGTAGAAATGGATGCAGGTGCTATTTATGGTGTTCTTCCTGATGTTGCTTGTGCTGTTATTAATGGAAACTATGCTATAGACTTCGGTTTGAATCCTGGTTCTGACTATATATTCAAAGATGACCCTTCTATTTATAGTGGAAAATCTTTTGTCAATTTGATAGCTGCAAGAACTAAAGATAAAGATAATGAATTATACAAAAAAGTTGTAGCAACTTATCAATCTGAAATAGTAGAAAAAGTTTATAATGAGAATTTCTTAGGTTCTTATCTTCCTACTTGGAAATAATAAATAGAATTAATTTTTGATTAAGTTAAGCTATGTATATTTTTTATACATAGCTTTTATTTCATATTACTTAATTAATATAAAAATTATAATATATTTTGGATAAAATGTGTATCATATAACTAATATCAAAGAAGCATAAAAAATTATAAGGAAAATTGTTTGTTAGCCTACTCTTCTATAATTAACTTCCTACTATATATATATTTTATGCTGAAAATCAAGTTACTCATTTCTTCCAAAATATACAATTTTTTCATAAAAAATAAGAATTTATAAGTATAAATAACATTATTTTTTTAATATTTATCAAACTAAATAAAAACTTCATTTATCAGTTATAATAGTATATTTTAATTCCTTCCCTTTTATGTATTTTATTTTTATTCAAAATTAGTAATATCATTTATTTTAAAGCTTAAATAATAAAAGCATTCATGACCAAGATTTTATTATATTTATAATCTCATTCACGAATGATGAGCTGATTCTTAAATATAAATAATATTTGAATTATTAATTTATTTATATTATTTTCTTAATCTACCGTACGTTGTATAAGTTATAAATTTAAAATTTCACATTATAACATTTATAAATAACAAAAATTGTCGCTTTTATAAAAAATAAGAAAATAAATAACTTAAATGCACTAAATAAAATTCTTAAGGTTTTTTTTATATTACCGTTAATATTAGAAGTTAATTACTAAAAAAGGAGTTCTTAGTATGACTATCAATAGAATAAATAATAATGTACAGCAAACAGCACAAGTTCAGATGCCTGCTCCTAAAGAAAATATTGCAGCTCAAAACCCTACTAATATACAAAAGATAAGCCAGCAAGGAAACGGTATGTCTCCTCTTTCAAGCAGATACACTTACGCTATAGGACGTGATGGTAAAAGATACGTTTTACAGCTTAGAATAGATATATCTTCTGTAAGAGCTTTCAGTTCATTAGCTTAAAATATATTTTTTGTATTAAGCATATATTATGTAAACATATACACTAGAAATATTTTTGTAAGGATAGTTCTATGCTGAATATTAGTATATAAAAGCTGGAATTTAAATTCCAGCTTAATAATACTATATTTAAATATATTTCTTTACAACTATTCTGTTGCCTTCTACAAGAATAACTTTTAAATTGCTACCTTTATCTATGAATTCCCCTTCACTAACTGCATCGTACTTTTTTCCATCTATAACTATATATCCTGAAGGTCTGAAAAAAGTATCAGCTATTCCCTCTTTACCTATTAAATCATCATAAGAAACGCTTGAATGATATCCAGAAGTATCACTATCTAATGTAATCTTATCTTTAAAATCTTTTGATTTACTCATAAACCTTGCAATCAATATTATAAGTACAATATCTATTAATAAAGAAATAAATATCACAAAAGAAGCTACGGCTATATTATGTATGCCGAAAGAAATGAATACTCCGGCTACAATTCCTATTATTCCAAGTATACCTGTAATTCCAAAACCCGGTATAAGAAATAATTCAACACAAAGAAGAACAACCCCAAGTATAAATATGGCAGGTGCTAAAAATGTGCTACTTCCTGAAAAAAACTGAATAAAGAAAAATACAGCAAAAGCTATTATGGCTGTTACTCCTCCAACACCAAACCCTGGGGTTTTTATTTCAATATATATTCCAGCTATACCTATAGACATTAAAATACTCAATACAAAAGGATTGAGAAGAAATTTCAATACAGAATCATATCCATCTTCTTCTATATTTACTATTTCAGCATTATTCATATTTTTTAATTCTAATATCTCATTTATGGAATTGGCTTTTTTATCAGCTATATTTATAGATACTGCCTCATCTGCACTTAATGTAAGTAAAGTCTTATCATCTAAATCTATACCGTCACTTTTCTTAGTTAAAACTATAGTTTCATCAACCATAGCTTCAGCAGCTTTGGAATTCTTTTTCGTAGTTTCTGCAGATGCTCTCATTGCAGCACGCATAGCACTAACCTCTTTTTCTCCTGCCTTTTTGGGTTCATTGCCATTTAAATATACAGGAGTTGCTGCCCCTATAACGCTTCCGTCAGACATATAAATTTCTTTGGCACTCAATGATATCAAAGCACCAGCTGATAATGCATTCTTATTAATATAAACCACTACAGGTACATTACTTTCCATAATATAGTTTTTTATAGATAAAGCCGAAGAAAGAAGTCCTCCAGGAGTATCAAGTTCTAATATAATCAAATCTGCCTTTTTATCATCTGCTTCATCTATAGCCTTTTTTAAATATCCAGCATACCATCTGTTTATCTCTTGAAATTCCTGTCTCTTTATAACATAAACTTTACCATCTTTCGAATATAAATAATTAGAAAAAATAAAAATGCTCAAAAGAAGCATTATTAATATATTATTAATTTTTTTCATAAATATCACTCTCTTATTAAATATATTATTATTTTAGTATAACTTATATTTTTTTCAAGCATGCATTATAAAGTTCTAACACTTTATTCTAATCCACACCCAAACCTTATTCAAATTTATAATCTTTTCAACACCGTTTATCAGACTATTGTTTATTGTTGAAATTATAATTTAAAAAATAGTATATATTTTAGGCGTATCACAGCGACGGTGAGGAAGTAAGAAATTTAAAAAAAAATCTTGGGTGGGATGCTATTAAATTATAATTGAGTCACTAAAAAATTAAAAGTTTGAATTCATAGTTAAACTATAAATATAAAAAGGGTGGGGTGAAAATATAGCTTTAAAACTTAATTACATACCACACCCTTTTTTCTATAAAATACAATTTAGAAATTTATGCTTAATTATTTTTGTATACGGACACTGAAATTATAACGCCCACCCAAATTTTATTTATATTGCAGAATTTTTTCATGATTGAAAGCTTATTATCAATGTACCTGCCACTATAAAAAGCACACCTATAATAATTTTTATATTTAATGCCTCTTTTAAAAATATTGCAGCTAATATTATAGTAAAAATTATAGAAAGTTTATCTATAACTACTACTCTATTAACATTTCCAATCTGTAAAGCCTTGAAATAAAAAAGCCATGATAAACCTGTTGCTATGCCTGATAATACTATAAATATTATAGTCTTTGTATTGAGATTTTTTATAGTTTCAAAAGTATTTATAGAGTTCACAGAATTTGTGTAAAATACTATAATCCAAGACATTATCAATATTATAATAGTTCTTATGGCAGTTGCTAAATTTGAATTAATACCGGCTAAACCTATCTTTATAAGTATAGCAGTAAGAGATGCAAATATTGAAGATAATAATGCAAAAATAATATCCATAGAAAAGCCTTTAATTTTTAATATAGTATTTTTAATATTATATTTTTTATAATGAATTATTTTTTATTCATAATGTTTTTATGGAGATAAAGCACATTATCTAAAAGCATAGAAACAGTAACGCTTCCAACGCCATTAGGTACAGGAGTAATATAAGAAGCTAACTTTGAAGCCTCCTCAAAATTAACATCACCTTTTAAAGAACCGTCCTCTAATACATTTATACCTATGTCTATAACTACAGCTCCTTCTTTTATATATTCTCCTGTAATGAATTCTGCTTTTCCAATTGATACACATAATATATCAGCATTCTTACAAAGCTCTTTTAAATTCTTAGTTTTTGAATGTGCTATAGTAACAGTAGCAGATTTTTGTAAAAGTAAATGAGCTAAAGGCTTTCCAACTATCTCGCTTCTTCCTATAACAACAGCATTAGCACCTTCTATATTTATGCCGGATTTTTCTATTAAAGCCATAGCACTCTTTGCTGTACAAGGAGCTAAATTACTATCGCCTATAAATATCCTACCCAAATTAACATGAGATATTGCATCAGAATCCTTTTCTATTGAAATAGTTTCATAAACTTTTTTCTTGCATATATGTTTAGGAAGAGGCATCTGAATCATTATTCCACTTGTTTCTTTTTCTTTGTTTAAATATTCTATCAATGTTAAAAAATCTTTCTCTGTTGTATTCACAGGAAGATTATGCAAAGAACCTATCATTCCTACACTTTCAGCTTGTTTCTTTGCCCTTTTAAAATAAACCTCTGTAGATTTATCATCCTCAAAATATAGAAAATCTATCCTTGGTTTCTTTTCAAGAATTTCTGTTTCCTTCTTTATCCTTTCTTTTATCTCTTTTGCTAATTCTCTTCCATCTAAAATATTAGACATATAAACTCCTAATCAAATTTATTATTATTTTATAATAATATAATGCTGTAAAATAAAATACAAGTATAGATTTTTTAATATTTATATTGTATATTATTAAACTATGATAAAAAAAATATTTATTATCTTTTTTACTGCCCTAACTATAAACAGCATATCTTTTGCTCAAAAAAAAATAATAATCTTTGAAACAGAATACAGCAATAATTACACATCATATGCCTTCAAAGATATTATAATAAAAAATTTATTCATTAACTCCGATTTTCGTATAATACCTTATATACCGTATAAAAGAAATGATTATAAAGAAATAAAATCAAAAATTAAAGAACTCACCTTTAATAATAATGCTGATATATCTATCACATACAATTTATTAAAATATAAAAATGGATTTATTCTTAATTATGTGATATTTGACAGAGAAAAGCCTAATGAATGGAAAGAAAAAAATATTTATTCAAAAGAAGAAAAATTCTTTGAATCTATAAACAAAGTATTAGAAGAGATATATTCTTATTCTAAAAAAAATGATAATCTTGTAAAAGAATATGAATATATTCCTCTTATAGGATATTACAGCCAAATAGTAAGTGACAATGAATATAATGATGAAAATAAGAAAAAAATTTATGAAATGTTTTTTAATTTCTATAAAGATAATATTTATTTCAATATGGATTATCTAGAGTATCTCACAGAAAAAGGAAATAAAGATTCTATTAATGATATAAATATAATAGTAGAAAACATGAAAAAATATTTAGACAAAAATAATCATTATTATTTTTCTGCTTTAGGAGATCTATATTATAGTAAATACAAAACTAATGTAGAAAATGAAGATATAGATATCAGTATAGAAAATTATATAAAGGCAATAAATGCAAAAAATTATAATTATATATATTATAAAAAACTTGCCAATGCTTATATACTTAAAAATGATTATGATAATGCTTCAAAGTCTTATAATGCAGCTATAAAAATTTACGATAGAGATACTGCTTTAATAAAAGATGCCATATACTTACTTAGAAGAGATATGAATCAAAATGGAAATTTAGTAATAGAATATTTGAAAAAAATTATAGATATTAATAAAAATGATGATGAAGCTTTAGAAGAATTAGCAGATATATATGAAAATTTGGGAGATAAATATAACTCTCAAATCTATTATACTAAACTTCTTGAAGCTGTTAATTATAATCTTTACATAATCAATAATGAAAAACCTAATCCTGTACTGTATGATAAATACATAAAAAAACGAAATGAAATAACAAAAAAACTTGAGAAATTGAAAATATAATTATCATATAATATTTTTATAAACCATATATACAAAAAAATATATTTATTGTATAATCGCAAAAACCAAAAAGGAATAAAAAATGAAAATTATTAATAGTATAATAACAAATACTAATAATGTAATGTACGGTTATTTATTATTGGCGGTATTCTTTGTTATTTCTGTTTTCTTTACTATAAGATTAAAAGGAATACAAATTTCACATTCAATACTTGCCTTAAAACTTCTATTTTCTAAACATGAAAAAGGAGACGGAGTTTCAGGATTTGTAAGTTTTTGTATAAGTACAGCTTCAAGAGTTGGTACAGGAAATATTACAGGAGTTATGACTGCGGTTTCTGCTGGAGGACCTGGAGCTTTATTTTGGATGTGGATAATGGCATTATTAGGAGGAAGTTTAGCTTTTTCAGAGAGTACATTAGCACAGCTTTATAAAGAAAAAGATTCTCAAGGAAAGTTTATAGGTGGAGCTTCTTTCTATATAAAAAGCAGATTGAAAAAACCAATACTAGCAATATTATTTGCTTTATGTATGATATTCACATATACAACTTTTAACGGGGTACAGGCTAATACAATATCAAATGCCCTATCAAAATATAATGTATCAGTTTATATAACAGCCATTTTCTTAACAGTAATCACAGGTATGATATTATTCAGCAAAAAAAGAGAAACTATAACTCATGCATGTGTATTTATAGTACCTGTTATGGCAATACCTTATATCTTGATGGGACTTTTTATATTTTTCAGCAATTTGCCTTCAGTACCTTTGGCATTTCAAAATATATTAGTGCAGGCATTCAAACCTAGTGCTGTTTTCGGCGGTGCTATAGGAATTACAATTTCAAACGGATTAAAAAGAGGTTTATTCTCAAATGAGGCTGGTATGGGAGGTGCTCCTCATGCTGCTGCAGCTGCTCATACTTCTCATCCTTGCAAACAGGGTTTAATACAGATGTTCTCAGTATTTACTGATACTATATTGATATGTTCTATTTCAGGATTCATACTTCTATTATCTCCTGAAGCTATGAATGAAGTTAAAAATATGGAAGGTATTAATTTATTCCAATATGCTATGGAATCACATTTGGGAAGTTTCGGTTCTATATTTATTACAGTATGTATATTGTTCTTCTCTTACAGTTCTATATTAGGAAATTTCTTCTATATAAAAACTGGTGCTGCTGCTGTAAAAGATAATTTTATAGCCTATATAATAGTGGGACTTATGACTATAGTAATGGTTTTTGCCGGCTCATTGGCTGAGTTTAAAACTATATGGGGAGCAGGCGATATGTTTATGGGCTTTATGGCTTTACTAAACATCATAGTTATGGTAATACTTAATAAACCTGTATACTTGCTTACTAAACATTATGTGAGCCAATTAAAAGAACATGAAGAACCTAAATTTACTAAAGATATAATAGAAGAACTAAAAAATGATGATGCTATCACTCAATGGGATAATAAAAATTAATAGTATAAAAATTTAATTAATAATAATATATTAATAAGGGCTTAACTTGATAAAAAGTGAAGCCCTTTATTTTATTAAAATTTAAATAATAAAAAACCCCAAGCATTATATAATAACGCTTGGGGAAAAACTATGATTAGAATATATTAATTAAAAGTTGACATCATTTCCATAGTAAGCTGCTTCTAATACTTTTTTCATATTAGAAACGTCAGTCTCTCTTGGGTTAGAGCCCGTACAAGGATCAGCAACGGCATTCTTAGCTATATCATCGCATTTTTGTTTGAAATGATCTTCAGTTACGTCGTTATCTTTATAAGTTTGTTTGATACCTAATTTAGCATTTAATTCTTTAACTTTATTTACTAAAGAAGCTGTAAGTTCTGCATCAGTATTTCCAGAAAGTTTAAGCATTCTAGCTATATCAGCAAATCTGTCAGCACAAACTTTTGAATTGTACTGAATAACATAAGGAAGAAGTATAGCATTGCATCTTCCATGAGTAATATGGAATTCAGCACCAGTTTTATGAGCCAAACTATGTACTATACCAAGTAAAGCATTTGAGAAAGCCATACCAGCTAAACATTGAGCAACATGAAGTTTTGCTCTACCCTCTTTATCTCCTTTCACTGCTTTTTCTATATTATGAACAATCATATCAATTGCTTTCATAGCCAAAGCATCTGTAATATCAGTTCTAAGTCCTGCAACATAAGCCTCTATAGAGTGAGTAAGTGCATCCATACCAGTATCAGCAGAAACTGTTTCAGGCATTGTCATAGGTATTGAGTAATCAAGTATGGCAATGTCCGGAGTAATTTCAAAATCTGCTAATGGGTATTTAATGTTAGTAGAATAATCAGTTATAACTGAGAAAGCAGTAACCTCTGAAGCTGTACCGCTTGTAGAAGGTATTGCTGCAAATATTGCTTTCTTTCTAAGTTTAGGCATAGTGAAAGGAGTTTTAATATCATCGAATTTCTTCTCAGGATATTCATAGAACACCCACATAGCCTTAGCAGCATCAAGTGCAGAACCTCCTCCCAATGCAACTATTACATCAGGATTAAATTCTCTCATAGCTTCAGCACCTCTATAAACTGTTTCTATAGAAGGATCTGGTTCAACTCCGTCAAATATTTTAACTTCTAAACCAGTATCTTTTAATATTTTTTCGCATTTATCAAGAAAGCCTCCTCTTTTCATAGAAGAACCTCCTGTAACGATTATGGCTTTTTTATAACCTTTCAAATTTTTCAATTCTTCCATAGCATTGTCGCCGTAGTATAAATCTCTAGGAATTGTAAATCTTGACATCCTTTAATCTCCTGAAATATCTCTTTATTGTTCTTTATTATAACATTTATATAATTTTTGTCAATTATATTATAATAAATTGTTTAATTTTTATGATAAAAAAGTATAATAATGTAAAATATTTTTATAAAACTATGTAAATATGAATATATTTTATGTAATTGGTTACAATTTTTATTAAAAATAATATTATATAAATTTATAAAATTACAATAAATTTTAAACTAAATTTAAAATAAAATATATTGTTTAATTTATATACTATAATTCAAATTTTTAATTTGTATTTATTTTACGGTTAGTATTAAAATTATTTATCATATTTTTATTTTTAAATGGTATACAGCAATACAAACTATTAACTAATTTATTATTAACTATTCTAGAATCATTTCAATTAATCAATATCGCAGTATATTTTAGACTTTTATATTTAAAACTTTAAGTTTATATAAAATATTTAGAAAATAATAATAGAACATATTTTTAACAATATGAGTATTATTATATAAATGTTTATACTTTATGAAATGCTGTAATATAATATTTTCTATATTATTAATATATTTTTATATATTCCTGAAATAAAATTACATACCTTAAGGAGTAAGTTTTAATTTTTCAATTTATTTAAATATATTATTTATTAAATTATATAATTATAACTTTAAATATTTTAATTCATTTAAAATCAAAATTTTATAAATAATTTTTTATTATCACTAACAATAAAAATAAATATACATCATAAAAATAATGTATCATATAAACTATATTTAAATTTATTATGCTGTCATATTAATTGTATAATTATAACTAATAATTATACAACAATTAAAATATAGTAATCAATATATTATTTAAACATAAAATATTTAAATACCATATTATATTTGATTGTATAATTTTAATATATTTTCTATCATAGATGAAATTTTCTCCTCATCACCTACTTTAGAATTTCTTATAATGTTTTGAAGTTCTTCATCTTGAACGATAACAGCAATTGATGTCAATACATCTATGAATTCATCATTTGCATCTAAAGGTGCAACTATAGAATAAGCCAAATCTATATCTTCTTCAGAATTATAATCTATAGGTTTTAAAAGAGATACAACAATAACTTTAATTTCTTTTATAGATTCCATTCTGGCATGCGGCATTGCTACTAAATCTGCTATTACAGTATTTCCATCTTTTTCCCTGTCATATAATCCTTCTTTTATATCCTCTGCATTATAACTAGAATCTAATTCACTTATTTTTTTGGATAAAAAATCAAATAGTTCTTCTTTGGATGAACTATTATTTTCTAGAAAAATACTTTTCTTATCAATAAAACTCATAATAATCTCCTAAACTATAAAAATTTATAAAACTAATAATTATTACTCTCTGCTAAAATTTTGATATATAAATTTAAATGGAATATATATTTTTCCATTTTCAGCATAATCATTCCACAAACCTTGTGGAGGTGGCTTTAATTTTTTAGCATATTCAATAGCTTTTGAGCATGAATTATCTAAACTAGTTTGGCCGTTTATAGAAGTTTTCAAAAATTTTTCAAACTCTATATTTCCTTCTTCATCTATAGAAAGTAATACCTCTACTTCATCGGTTCTTATAAGTCCTAAATAATGTGCCTGATTAGGAATAGTAAGATACCAGGAATCTCTTATAGAACCAACCAAAGCATAGAAATACCAAAAATATTCCTGAGCCTTTGTACCAAGCTGCATACTTCCTGTTTCGCTAGAAAATACAACTGCTCTGTCTGCACCCTCTTCAAAAGATGCAGGTATTTTAGTATCCCCTTTTATGCCAGGGTTTTTAGGTTTATAAGTTTCTACTTTGTCTCTGGATATTTCATTTCCTAATTCTTTTTTTTCTCTCTGCTGATTTTGATTATTATTAGGTTTTATATTTTCTGTAGGTCTTCTTTCAATTATTGGGCTATTTGCTCCGTCTCCCAAAAATGAAAATACAGAAGTATCAGAAAAAACCTTTGAGGGTTTAACATCTGTCTGGCCTTTTGACCTCAATGTTTTATCTGAAGCAAAAGGAGTATCTTCTTCACTTTCTTCTTCCTCTACTTCAGGAGTTTCTACCAAGAACATATAATCATCTTTTTTATATCTTTCTTCTGCTTCTTTTTTAGCTTTCTCATAAGCAAATACTTCCTGCATTATAGATGTATTTATAAAGCTAAATAAAAATATATGCAGTATAAAAGATACTATAATAGAAAATAATATATCTTTTCTTTTTATTAATTTTCTTTTTATATTTGAAATTTTTTCTTTTATGTTCATAGCCTTTATTCTATATTAATTAATATATTTTACAAGCTTTAAAACATATTAAAAACTTTAAAATAAAATCTTATTTTTAAATTTATTTTGTATTAATATATATAAAAATGTTTCACATGAAACATTTTATTTACAGAATAATTAATTATTAATATGATCTTATTAGCTTTTAGATATAACTTTATTAATTAAATAAATTTTATTGAGCCCGCCCTCACGCACCAAATCTAACGCATGATTTACTTAATTTAAGGGAATATATAAAAACATATTCAATATACTATTAATTTATTAACCATACGATGAAAATTTTAATTATATAATAATATATCTATAGAAAAACTATTATAATAAGTAAATATCCCATAAACAAAATGTATTATTAAAAAATTGGTTAATTATAGTTAATTGTTATAATAGTACATTTTTCGGCGGGAAAAAGAACAAAAATTTAGAATTATTCTAATCAACACTAATTATTAATATATTAGTTTTGAAACAAGTCTAATATTTTTAAAATATTATATTAATTATTAGTTTCACGTGAAAACTTTAGTATTTTAATAATTTACTTAAGAAAGAGTAAAAATATTAAATAATTTTAGTATTTAGAAAAACTCATAACTTTACAAATATATATTGTATACATTTAATAGTATTGAATATACTAAAATTTTATAGTTTGTCAAAAAACAAAATTTTGAATTTAAGTTATTTGTAGGGACCAGTTATAGTCGTGCTGCTCTACGTAATTTGTAATACCTAATTTATTTTGCTGTAAGCAATGTGCCTACTCGGAGAATAACGTTTGACTTGCTGAAGTCAGCCTGTGATGTACACACAAACTTTGATGAAGTACTCAGAATGAGTGCAGCAAAAAACTTGATAATACATTTATAAAAATATAGTTTTTTAGCTATATACTAGATTAAAAATATTTCATGTGAAACATTTTTGATTCAATATTATTGTATTAATGAAAACTTTAATATATAATAAAAATAAATCTAATATTGGAGAATCACTATTAAAAAGAATAATAAAGAAATAATTAATAATGATGATTTTAAAACTGATGAAAAGTTTATAGAAGAAATAACAAGTAATGATAATAATAAAAATGCTGTTGAAAATGGCGTTATATATGTAGTTGCTACTCCTATAGGAAATATGGAAGATATAACTATAAGAGCTTTGAAAATTCTTAGAAATGTGGATTTTATATTGGCTGAAGATACTAGAGTGGCTTTGAAACTTCTAAACTTCTATAATATTAAAAATAAATTATTTTCTTATCATAGCCATTCATCTGAATATAGAATCAATGAATATATAAATGAAATATTAAATGGAAACTCTGCTGCTATAGTAAGCGATGCAGGTACACCTTGTATAAGCGACCCTGGTGTAAGCATTATAAAATTGGCTATAGAGAAAAATATAAAGATTGTACCTGTTGGCGGAATATCTGCATTCACTTCCCTACTCTCTGTTTCTGGAATTTCAGGAAATACTTTGTTTGTGGGATTTCTTTCTAATAAATCCGGTAAGAGAAGAAATCAATTAAAAGATTTATATAATAATCAAAAAACAATAATAGTTATATATGAATCTGTATACAGAGTAAAAGAATGCATAGAAGATATTGTTAACATATTTGGAGAAAAAACGGATATTGTTATCGGAAGAGAAATAACAAAACAATTTGAGCAGATAATAAGATCCGATGCTAAAAATATTCTTGATTTTTTTACAGATGGTAGTATACTAACTAAAGGTGAATTTTGTATTATAATTGATAATAGAAAATCTAAAGTATGCGGGGCTAATGCCGAAAATAATTTATGTAAGGAGTCAGACTATGACAATTGATAAAATAGGCGGCACATCAAATATACAACAGAAATCTAACATTAAATATAATGAAAAAGTTTCT
Organism: Brachyspira suanatina; assembly: GCF_001049755.1. Classification (NCBI taxonomy): domain Bacteria; kingdom Pseudomonadati; phylum Spirochaetota; class Spirochaetia; order Brachyspirales; family Brachyspiraceae; genus Brachyspira; species Brachyspira suanatina. Next base: position 199,660 of record NZ_CVLB01000003.1, read on the forward strand.
AAAATGGGTTCAGATAGAATAGAAATTTCTAATGAATCAAGATTAGCTTTGCAAAATGAAAAGTTAGTAAACATTATCAAAGAAGCTCCTGATGTAAGAGAAGAAAAGATAGCCGAAGCTAAAAAAAGATTAGAATTATATATGCAAGATGGTGCCCTAAGAGAAGAGGTTCTAAACTCTTTGGCTAATTCTATAATAGATTCTATGCCTATAGAATAATATGACTCTGTTATAAATTTAGTTATTTTAAATTCTAATCTTAAAAATAGTAAGAACAAAACTTACTATTTTTAAAAACCTAGTTATCATAAGCAAGTAATTATATACATAATCAATTCTTAGAAAACTTATTAACCAATTCTACCCTATTTTTTACGCCTGATTTTTCATATATATTAGCAACATGATTATTTACTGTATTCAGAGATATACTAAGTATTAATGATACTTCCTTATTAGTTTTGCCATCAAGAAGATATGATAATATTTCCTTTTCTCTTTTAGTTAAATTTACCTCTATTTCTTTTGAAGATTCATTTTCTGTTTTAACATCATCTTTTATGATGTTTTCATTCTTTAAATTATTAGGATTAGACATTTTATTATTAACTATATTGATGAAATACCAAGATAAATAGCCAAGCATAACCAAATTCCACCATATATAAAATAATAATAATGTTATGTCCATGGAACCTATATCAGCTGCTTCCATTCTATAAATGATAAGCTGATATATAAGAACCGGATATATTATTATAGTTATAAGTCCTAATATCTTGACTATTAATTTCATTGTCTTATCTTTTATACTTTTATAGTTTACAGCTCCTATTATAAATATAGCTATTATAGAAATATAGAATATAATGCTGCTTATAATATATATATCAAATGTTATTAATATTCCTAATATACTTAAAACAAAATGAACTATTGATATTATGATATAAATAATATTCTGTTTGAAATTCCATTTTATATTCAAAAATCTATATAAAAATGCTGGTATGAAATAAAGCATTAATGACATTGCTATAGAGAAACTAAAGAAATATAAAGTATTAAATATATTGTTAGACATAAAATATGGGACTGTTAAAAAACTTAGAAGTTTAACAGCTCTTATTAAAAGGAGAAATGCAAAAGTAAATAAAAATATTATATAATATTTAAGCCATGCAACTCTTTCTATTATATAATAAATAATGGAAAAAAGTATTGTAGAAAAGCCTATTATAAAACCAAACAAATAGGCAACTAAAAGAATATATCCTAATACATAATTCATAATTTATTCTTAGCTGGAAATATTATATTAATCCTTTGTTCATTTTTTGAAGATTCAAGCCATATATTGCCGTAATGTTCTTTTATTATTTTATATGCTGTATATAAATATAAATTATTAAAATTGAAATTATCATAAGATATTAATGGAGTTTTAAAAAGCATTCTTTTTATATCATCAGGTATATCATCACATTCAAAAGTTATAGATATATCTATACATTCCTCATTCAAATCAAGTATTTTTTCTTCTTTCTCACTTATATTATCAACACCATTAATCAATAAAAACTCTTTATCATCGTCATAATTTACTAAGCTATATGATATATTCATTGATGTATTTACTTTTATTATACTATAAATAAAAGAAAATATATTTAGAAGGCTTCTTTTTATTTTATCCCTATCCATTAAAACTACACATTCTGTTAGTATTTTATCACTTAATGTTATCTTATTCTTTTTAGATTTAAATAAATCAAATACATTGTCTAAAGCTTCATTTATAACAAAAGATATATTCTCAAAATTCATATTAAGTTTAAAAGAATCAGAATTTATATCATTAAAGTCGTTTAAAGATTCCATAGTTCTATTTATCAGGAAAGATTGCCTTACTATTGTTGCTCTTGATTCACTGCAGTAATTATTAGCACATCTTTCTAAATCTATATACTTTGATATTATACTATTATAATTTTGTACATCATAGATTATATTTGAAATTAAATCTTTTAATTTATTATTAATATAAAAATTCTGTTTCATAATACTATCCAGAATAAACATAATATTTTAGATTATTATAACATAAAATTATTAAAAATGCTAATTATAGATTATGAATTCAAAATTTGAATTCATAATCAAAATTCATATAGTAAATTTTATATTGAAATTTATACAGTATTTTTTATTCAAATTTATCAACATTATCAACAAGTTATTAACATTACTAAAATAATTGAATTCATTATATTTTATATATTCGAATTCAAATTTTGAAGTATCTTTGAATTTGTATTATATAATAATATTATATATTTAAATTTTTAAATAAATTTTTTATTATTATTAAGCTGTTGATATGTTGATAACTTTTTGCATATAAGAAGAAATTGAAAAAACTATATAAATATAATGTTGATAACTATGTTGATATTAACAAGTATGATATAATTAAGAAATAATAAATTTTATTCTGAAATTCAAAATTTTTATAAAATTAAAATTTGTTTGCAATGTTAATATCTTTTCATAATTTATTAACATCTTATCAACTAATGAAGAATTTTTTATTTTATTATCCCTACCCTACTCTAATTCTTGCATTATATAAAAAATATATATTATAAGTTCACCAACATGAAAACTTAGTGAAAAACATAAATATATAATTATTGATTTTTAGATGTTTTTAATATAATATTTGCCGATATTTAAAAACTAAATCAAAAGAAAATGATATGATTAACGATTCAAATAACAATATAAAATTAGGTTCATTATTTATAATGTTTTCTGCTCTTTCATTTAGTATAATGGAAATAGCAGTAAAAATTTCAGGATCTAATATACCAGTAATGGAGCAGGTTTTTGCCCGTAATTTTATAACATTATTTATAAGTGCTTTTGTTATGATTAAAGATAAAGAAAAGCCTTTTCCAGATAAAAGAAATATTTTGTCAATAATATGCAGAAGTATTTCAGGATATTTAGGTATTATATGCTATTTTTACGCTACTAATAATATGGTGCTTGCTGATGCTTCAGTACTTCAGAAAACTTCGCCTTTTTGGTCTAGTTTTTTTGCTTTTATATTGATCAAAGAAAAGGTGTTAAAAATGCAGTGGATTGGAATGATTATTGCTGCAATAGGTTCTATATTTATAATAAAACCTACTATGAGTTCAAATGTATTTCCTGCTGTCATAGCATTATCTGCTGCTATGTTTGCAGGTATTTCATATGCTATAATAGGATCTCTAAAAGGAAAAGAAAGCAACTCATTAATAATATTTTATTTTTCTTTGTTTTCATGTATATTCTCATTATTCTTTGTAAAAAGTTTTGTAGTACCTAATTTGTTTGAAGTGTTATTACTTTTGCTTATAGGAATATTTGCAGGATTCGGACAATTCTTTTTAACTATAGCATACAAAAAAGCTCCTGTTTCTGCTGTAAGCATATATAATTATACTGGTGTAATATTTTCATATATTTTCAGCGTATTTTTATTCAAAGAAAGAGTGGACATTTATTCTATAATAGGAATGGCACTTACAATATTTGCTGCATTATTAGTTTACTTTTATAAAAATAAAGTTTATATTAAAAATTAATTTTTCACTATATTTTTATTTCATATTATTATATAATATATAAATATAAAATATTTTATTGGAAATGAAAATGAATAATAATATTTCTAAAAACACTATGAAGCTTTTATTAGAGATGCAGCAAAATGAGGTTACTGAGCATGCTGTTTATTTAAATCTTGTTAAGTTCGTAAAAAAAGAAGATGATAGAAAAGTATTGGAAAACATTGCAAAAGAAGAATATGCTCATTCAAAAATACTAGAAAAATATACAAATAAAAAATTAAAGCCTCAAAGATTAAAAGTATTAAAATATTTTATATTGAGTTTTATATTAGGATATACATTTGTAATAAAGATAATGGAAGGCGGAGAAAAGAACGCCGAGAATATATACTCAAAAATAGTTTCCGAAGTTCCTGATGCTAAAAAGATAGCTTTTGATGAAGATGAGCATGAAAATAAACTCATATCAATACTAGATGAAGACAGGCTAAAATATGCAGGTTCTATGGTTTTGGGTTTAAGTGATGCCCTAGTAGAAATAAGCGGTACATTAGCAGGTTTAAGTTTCGCATTACAAAATAATAAATTAGTTGCATTATCAGGAATCATAACAGGAATATCAGCTACATTATCTATGGCTTCTTCTGAGTATTTATCTGCTAAAGCTGAAGGTGATAAAAATGCTTTTAAATCATGTTCATACACAGGAATAATGTATTTAATAACTGTAACACTTTTAATATTGCCTTATCTTATTTTTCCAAGCAATCATTATTTATACGCTTTAATTACTATGCTTTGTATAGTTGTATTTATAATATTTTTCTTCACTTATTATATATCTGTTGCTAAGAGTTTGCCTTTCAAAAAAAGATTTATTGAGATGGCTGGAATTAGTTTAACGGTTGCAGGAATAAGTTTTTTAATAGGGCTTTTAGTTAAGCAGTTTTTAGGCATAGATATTTAATCAGCTTACTATACTTTCTAGTTCATCTATTATATTTGATATTATTTCATTATATTCTTTGAACCATCCGCTATTGGTGAGAGTATCCCAAGTGCTGAATTTTAAATCTTTAGTATCTCCGGTACTATTATTTATAAGTTTAGTATTAGAAAAGTTAACGATAAATTTATCATATTCCAAATGAAAGTTTATATCAAAGCATAATGAGTTATTATCAATTACATTATTAGATACAAAGAATAAATATACTAGTCCATTATCATAGCTACTGAATTTATTATTTCCAGCTTCATTCTTTACCCATTTAAGAATCTCTTTTCTTAGATCATTTCCTTTTAATTTGGTTGATACAAATATTTTCTGTTCGGCTACAGCTATTGTATAAATACTTAAGAAAAATATTAATACTATTTTTTTCATTTAAAGTTTATATTATAACTCTCTTATTGTAGATAAAATATTATTAATCTGTTTTGATTGTCTTTTATAATCATTTTTTATCAAGGCAACCATAACCTGATGATAGTAATTTTCTGTTTCTAATGTATACAAAAGATAATGAACCAAAGTATTTTCATAATATGAATCAAATTCTGTTACATACATTTCTTTATTATTAACTTTTATTTTATTGGAAGATATAATATTTTCTCCGTTTATGCTATTTAAAATACTTGTATTATAATCTTCCAAACTTATATTATTTAAGTTTTCTTTAGATTTAGAGAACATTATAAAGCATACACCGTTTTTATTATTTATAGCTTCTAAATTAGAATTTTCATTTAGCTCATTTTTTACTTTAGATAATTTCCATTCATTGTTGAATATTAAAGCAAATTTTCCATCATAGCTTTTGATGTAAAATTCACCTTTACTGTTTCTTCTTTTTAATACTATTAAAGCTGCTGATACTGTGATGATTGTACTGCTTAAAATGATTAGAGGAAGTTTTTTGCTCATAGTAATTACCCCTATATTTTATTACTAATAATAGGCTATAATATTTTAGTTAAAAAATCAAGGAATTGTATTAAATTATTTTCTATTATTTATTAAAAAATATTATAATTAACGCACGGTGGGTAGATTATAATATTTAATTTTTATTTTAATTATAAATAGATTAGTAATTATAGTATAGTTAATCGTGCGTTGTGTGAATTATAAATTTAAATAAAGCCTGGGTGGGTGTTATAATAACAGAAAAAGTTTTAAAAGAAAAACTGCATAAAAATAACTTAAAAAATTAAAAAGCATAAAGGGTGGGGTAGTGATAATAAAGTTTTAAAACTTAATTACATTTGCCCGCCCTTTATATTTATAGTTTTATTATTAATATTATCTTTAATTTTTCTTAATAATCAAATTAGAATTTATTGGCTACCCGCCCAGGAATTTTTTATATTTAAAGCAAATACACCGCACGTAGAATAGATTTAAAATATACATTTATCTAGAATTACAATTTAAACTATAAATAATAGTTTTACTAACCGTGCGTTAAGAAAAATAATTTTTGATTAAGATTATTCTTCAGACCACATTCTTTCTACTTTAGATATTCCTATTATATCGAAGCATAATCCAAGTATTTTTTTAACTGCTTTTATTAGAGTAAGTCTTTCCTGTCTTATCTCTGCATTTTCTTCTAATACAATATTATCATAATAGAATCTATGCAATGCACTGGCTATTTCATAAGTATAATTGATTAGAGTATAAACTTCTAAAGATTTAGCAGCCTCATATATTTCATCAGGGAATCTCAATATCATTTTAGCAAGTTTTAAAGAACTTTCATTAGCGATTTTTGAAATATCAAAAGCCTTATTATCATCATAAGACATATTTTTTTCTTCTAGCTTAAAGAATATATTACAAATTCTAGCATAAGCATATTGAACATAATAAACAGGATTATCATTGTCCTTTTTCTTAGCAAGCTCCAAATCAAAGTCTAAAGAGCTAGAATATGAACGCATAAGTAGGAAATATCTTGTAGGATCAACTCCTATCTCATCGATAACATCTTCAAGACTAATCATATCCCCAGTTCTTTTGCTCATTCTTACAAGTTCATTTCCTCTGTAAAGACGAACTAATTGACCAAGTATAACTTTCAAAGAAGCGGTATCTTTACTAACAGCTCTTACAGCAGCAGTAATTCTAGGTACATAACCATGATGGTCAGCACCTAATATATCTATTAAATAATGATATCCTCTGTCAATTTTATTTTTATGATATGTAATGTCCGGAGCGAAGTATGTATATGTTCCATTGCTTTTTTTAACTACTCTGTCTTTGTCATCACCGTATTTAGTGCTTTTAAACCAAATAGCATTATCCTCTTCAAATAAAAGTCCTTCCTTATCAAGGAAGTCCATAGTTTTTTCTAATTCTCCGCCCTCACGTATCTTTAATTCAGAAGCATAATTATCCATATGAGTGCCGAATCTCTCTAGTAGTTTTTTCTGACTTTCTAATATTATATCTTTAGGTACTCCGTCTTGTTTGGCAACATCTTTTATGTATTCGCCATGATAACCATCTTCAGGAATCTCTCTTCCTTCTTGAACAGCCTTAACGCTTTCATTTAATTTAGTTATCTGTTCTCCTGCATCATTAACATAGAACTCCTGATAAACTTCATGTCCTGCATATTTAAGTATGTTGGATAATGCACTTCCAATAGCAGCCCATCTTCCATGTCCTATATGAAGAGGTCCTGTTGGGTTTGCACTAACATATTCTACTAATATTTTCTTTTTATCTTCAACTGTGTTTTTTCCATAATCATCATTGTTGATAAGTTCATTTATACATTCATTTATATAATTATATGATAATGTTAAATTAATGAATCCAGGTTTTGCAACTTCTATCTTATCAAAATATTTTTTATCTATTTTCTCTGTTATAGAGTTTGCTATTTCAAGCGGGTTTTTCTTTAAAACTTTAGCAAGTCTCATAGCTACAGGACAAGCATAATCACCAAATTTATCATCTACTGCATATCCTATTTCTATATAAGATTCTATGTCTTTAATATCAGTATCTTTTAAATATTCTTTTAAAGCTTCTTTTAGGATATTTGAGATAATTTTTTTAAGCATATGCTCTCCTACGATATAAAAGTAAAAATATTTTTTAGTATATAGAGTATATCAAAGATTAGAACTTCTGCAAGTATAATTTTTTATTTAGTAAACGTTTGGAATATAGCTATTGAATTAAATGGGGTAGGGTAGTTAAATAAAGTTTTAAAATTTAATTACATATGCCCGCCCATTATACTTTTTAATATACTTAGAAATTTTTATATTTTAGTTATTTATTATTTAATTAGAATTTTTTAATTCTCACCCAATCTTTTTTTATTAATTTACCGCACGCATAGTTTCATTTCTAATTATATAAAAATAAAAAATAATAGTGTATTCAATTAATATAAAATCTGCTTACCGTGCGTTATATAAAATTAATATTATTATATAAATTAACAGTATTTATTGTTTAATAACTCTACTTTATATTATTAATATAACTCTATTTTTTATTTAATAAATTCTATAAATTTACGATACTCTAATATGAGAATTATATACTTTGAAGACGTAATTAATTATGAATGAGAATATTTTAGTAGTAGAGCATAGAGCAGACCTTTTAGACAGGTTTGTCGATCTATTAAGAGAAAGACATTATAATCCTATAGCAACAAAATCCAGAGCTCAGGCAGTTAATATTTCCAATGAAAGTACATTAGATTTGATACTTTTGGATGCGGATATTGGGGACTCGCAAGGTTTACAGCTTCTTGATACTTTCAAAAATCAGGAATCAACTAAGGGAACACCTGTAATTCTTTTGAGCACTCCTTATAGAAAAATGGAATTTATAGAAGAAGCTATAAATTTGGGAATTGACGGACTTATATTTATACCTTTTGATGAGATGGAACTTGTTGTAAGGGTTAATAGCTGTCTAAAGTATAGAAAATTATATGTAGAACATCAAAAGTTAATTAAACAGGCAGATTATCTTCAGAATTCTTTAACTGATATGACAGAAGTTTCCAATAGGAATTATCAGTCATATAAAGATGCACAGAAAAAATATGACGATATATTGAATGTAGATTTGGAAACAGGTCTTTGGAATAAAAAAGAGTTTTATGAACAGTTTACAAGACTTCTTTATGAAACAGTAAGACATGAAGAGACTATAGTACTTGCATGCTTTTCTATAGATGGGCTTGATAGTATCATAAGCGAATATGGAATAATTGCAGCCGAAGAAATAATGCTTAAATTCACAGAAGTTCTTAGAAGAACAACTAGAAGGGAAGATATTTTAGCTAGATTTGATAATAATGAGTTTATGGTTGCTTTTAATAGAATGAATATAAGATTATATGATAAAAAGCTTGAAGAGATAAGAAGCTTTGTTGATAAGAATGAGCTTGAATATAATGGTATTATAATCAAATATACAATATCAGCTGGAATATCATATACAGCATATAAAAAGAATTATCATATAGAAGGTATGGAAAAAGAAATAGCCCCTGTATTATTAGCACTTCATAATGCCAAAAGACGCGGATTTGCAAGTTTATTCGTTCATCCTACTTTAATAAAGAAATAATATTTAAAGGCAATATATGATAATCAATCTCGATAAAAATAATTTAGAAAGTATAGAGTATGCAGCCAATGAAGTTATAAAAGTTATTAATGATGGCGGAATAGTTGTTTCTCCAACAGATACAGTTTATGGAATGCTTGCTGATGCTTTTAATACCGATGCTGTAAATAGAATATATACTATAAAAGATAGAGAGAAAAATAAGCCTCTTTTAATATTATCAAAAGATTTAGAAAGCGTAAAAAAATTCTCTGATAAAGAAGTTCCTGATATAATAAAAAATAATATACCGGGAGAATTAACTTTCATTGTTCCTCTTTTAGAAGAATTAAAAAATAAGTTCTCATATTTAAAAGACACGGTAGCATTAAGAATACCGAATGATAAATATATGCAGCTTATATTAAAAGCCACTAATCCTTTGGTAGCTCCTTCAGCCAACCCTAGCGGTTATGGTGTTATACTTGACGGCAACAAATTAGCAGAGCTTTACAAAGACAAAGCTGATTTAATAGTTAATGCCGGAGTCTTAGAAAATAAAATGCCTTCTACGCTTTATGACTGCTTAGAAAATAAAGTACTTCGTCAGGGCTCTGTTCATTTGGATATATGATTTTTAATTATCGTAATGGTGCTTCAGAAATACTTACTTTTATCTCATCTAGTTTATTTTTATCGTTATTTTTTTCATGTAAAATTTTCCTTATATATTCGGCTACGGATTCATTATTTTCTACTTTAGAACCTATTATAATTTCTTTTATATAATTATTATTTTCACTAAATAACTTTATATAATCTATATAAAGTTTGTTATTAATTCTGTCAGCCTTTATTTCTTTTGATTTATAATTTGAAGTTACTAACATTCTTAATTCCTGCTCTTCAAAGAATGCCTCATGTTTTATTATGAATCTTATATTTTCAAATAGATATCCATATAATTTATTTTTAATATTACTATATTCATTATTTTTGTCTATTTTATTCTTAATTTTTTCTGTATAATTAAAAATATTTTTAAAAATATATTCAATTATGCATTTTATTTTTTCTTCACTTTTTAAATCTTCTATATTTTTATTGTTTATTTTTTCCAAATTATTTAAATCAATTATAATATCAGCAGAATATTTAGATTCATTAGGATTAAATACTAACAAATTATCTTTTTCATTATAATAGAGTACCCAGTACAAATTTCTTTTTTTATTAATAAAATCTATATTTTCTATACTGTTTTTTGTTTCTGATTGATAATAAAATGGTGCTTCATATAATAAATTAAAATATTCATTATTTAAAATTAAACTTGCTCCTGTAGCTTCTATATTTCTTTTTTTCCGTAAAATCTAAACATAGTTAAAGAATCTATATTTCTTGAATATGATGATTGCAATGTTATAGAATTATCATCACTATTTATCTTTATATCTATATTGTTTTTATTTAAAATACTTTCTATTATTCTTCCTTCTTTTGGATCATTAGCAGTTGTTATATTATACATTCTTATATTGCCTACATTTTCGATTTTATTATCATTATTGTTCAATAGTATAAATAGAGTAGATAAAGAAGTATAATGAGATATATTTATATTTTGTTCTATATTAAATGATAATGTTTTTAAAAGTAAGTACTCGAATAAAAATAAATATTTTATATATTTTTTAGTTTCAGAATCAAAATGTTTATATTCCTCAAACTTAAACATTAGATTTATTATGGGTTCATTTTTCCATAGACATTCATTATTTTTTTCTGTTAATAATTCAAATAATTCATTAATATTTTTATAGTCTTCAAATAGTGTTAATATATAAGTAATATATGAAATATTATTTTCTTCATAATTTTGTATTATATTTTTTCTGATATTTTCTATAGTTTTATAAATGTCAATTTGATTTGATTTTAATTCATCTAATATTTTAATTTCTTCGTTACTATCAGAGGCATTTTCAAGTTCTTTGAATATTTTTTTAGAAATATTTGATTCATCATTACTCATCTTGAAAAATATTCCTTCATTAATAGTTTGCTTATTTTTTCATTTTTTGGTGTTTGACTCCAAGGACTTCCTTCTCTATGACTCCAATCTGATAGTTTTCCAGCACTATATTGTCCAAAATTATCCAGTACAACTTCAACCATTTTTTTTATAATATCAGCATGTTCTTTACTATCAATTTCATCTATATTTAGATTATCATAATTTTTATTGAAATCTTCAGGATTTATTTTGGTAAAGACTTTGGGATATACTGGTCCATACTGCCAAGCTCGGCAATGTTCATCAACTGCATTTATATTACGTGCTAATAATCCGCCATCTAAAGCATAAAGGAGTTTCTGCAATTTTGTTATACACATTTCTGGTATTTTTTTATTTGAGCTTGCTTTATTATATATTTAGCAAGAAGAACTGAATCAATTCTTTCATCATACATAAAAAGCCTCCTTTTGATTATATATACTTATAATATAATCAATTCTTATAAGTGATAATTAAATTTAATAAAGTTTATTTAAAGAACGGAATTTTTATTATTCTCCATAAAAATTTTATCATTAATTGACATTTTAGTCAAACAATAAATTATAATATTTTACACTATTAAATTTATTTTTTATGCATAATTATATGTTATATCTTTATATTTTTTAATTATCAATTTTCCTATAAACATCATCAATATTTTGAAATTGTTATATTAACATTATATTTAAATTTTTAATTCATCTAAGTATTTAAAAACATATGGAAAATTTGAATATTTTTTATGCTTTTTGTTTGTGGTGGCTTTGCCCCCACACCCCTAGTTCTTTTATTGATATAAAATAACCAAAATAACTGCATTTTAAGTTAAAAATAGGCATTATAAAATATTTGCACTTTCGCGAAGCGTGCCTGCGGCAGCAACTTTGACGAAGTCCGCAGAGCATGTGCAGCAGGAAAAGTTGATAAATGAATTAAAAAAATTAAAAGGAATTAGGGGAGGGTGGGTGGGCAGAATAAATTTTTAAAATAAAAAAGGCTTACTATTTCTAAATAAACAGCAAGCCTAATAAAAATATATATAACTTTTTAATTAGCAGTATTAGCTGAATCGTTTTTTATACCTGTTAGAGATTCTTCTATAGTTGTAGCTGAATCAGAATCTCCCTCACCTATAACAGATTTGGCAAGATTCTTTATTTTATCGCTGGCAGATGAAGTGGCCAATGTTTTTATAGCATCATACATATTTCCTGTAGGTGCGGATTCTTTGTATAAATTAAGTATCTCTGTAGTGATAGCCTCTGAATTGTCATTTTTAAGTCTGTAAATTAGAAGTTCTTCTATTTCAGGCTCTGATTTGTAATTGGATAAAGCCTTAATAGCATAAATACGTACAGAATCACTGTCATTTTTAGCAGCTTCTATTACATCTTTTTTAACATCTCCATAAGCACTGTATTCAGGAAGTACATATATAACCCTTGCAGTAATCTCCGGTAAATCTTCAGCAAGAAGTTTTTGAAGTATCTCATAATTTTCAGCACTAGGATAAGCACCCAATGCCACAACACCCATATATCTAACCAAAGCAGGTTCTCCGGCATTTTGAGCTGCATTCTGACAAATCTTTTCACCTTTAGTGTTTTTAGTTATACTGAAATATCTTAATATCTCAACTTTAGTACTTGATCCTACAGTATTATTTGTATATATCTCTAATAAATAATCTGCAGCCATCTCTGATTTTATAGCTCCCAAAGCATTAACCATACTGTCTAATACAAGCCCTGAAGCATTTGTAATTTCTGCCATTATAGGAACTTCATATTGAATATCAGGATAAATAGAACATAAATAATAAGCATCTTTTCTTACACTGTCACTTTCATCTTTAATAGCATATTCTATTATAGCTTTTGCATTATCATTTTTGTTTTGTTTAAAGAAATTTATGATCTCACTTTTTACTCTGTTATTCTTTTCTTCAGGATAATGAGTAGCAAGCATTGCGATATCAGCTTCATTTTTTGTTCTTTTTATTTTAGCAATAGTGGCTATTTTTTGAGTAGGAGTTCCATATTTAAAAGCTTTTTCATACTCAGCATTAAGTATTCCTGATGTTTCAGCAGCTAAAGTATTTGTTGAAATTGTAGGAGCTGTAGGAGCTTCATTAGTAGGACTTTCAGAAAAAGCTGTAAAATTAATTAGTATAGTAAATATTAAAGTACAAATAACAATATTTCTCATAAAATAAAAATTTCCTTAAAGTTTATAATAAAAACCTCCTTTACAGTATTAATGATAAAGGAGGTTTGTTTTTTACTATTTTGTAATACAATCAATTTCCCTGATATGTACTTTCGCTTCTTACATCCAAATTAGAAATGTAAGTATTATATTTTACTAAATCTTCATCATTGGCTATTATAACAAACTCATATCTTCTAAGTTCATTTTGAGTAGGGTATTCAGGAAGAGCTTCTCCAAGAGGACTTTCTATTACTCTTTCAGAAGGTACTCCCTTAGCCAACAAGTATGCCTTACCATTTTTAGCTCTTACAACAGAAAGATTATAATTATAAGGATAAGCCTTTCCTCTGTTACTAGTATGAGCTTCCAAAACTATATTTACATTAGGATTCTTATCTAAAAACTCTATAACCTGATTGAAAGACATTTCAGCTGTTGCTGGCATATTAGTCTCTACGAATTTGAATATTACTTTTGGAGTAGTTTCTAGTATTTTTCCTCTTTCAGTATCTCTTATAGAAGTATCCATAGGAAGATAAAGCTCTTCAGAACCAGATGCCAATGTTTTTGTATCAGCTACTACTTCTTCTGGTTTTGGTTTTTCTTCTTCTACTGCTGGAGTATCGTCTGCTATCACAACATCCTCCGGAGTTGTACTTGTAGGCGTACTTTTACATGCTATTATGACAAAGATCAATAAACTAAAAATAAATAAAAGTTTTTTCATTATTTACTTAAACCTCGGCATTAATTTGTTTCCTTATTAATGTCGACAGTTTTAGCAAAATCGTTATACTTTTTCAAATCATCTTCAGTCATTATTATTATAAATTCGCTTCTTCTATTTTCTTTAAGAGTAGGGTATTCAGGCAAAGCCTCTCCGAAAGCATTTTTTAATAATTTACTGTTTTCTACGCCTAATTTTATTATATAGTTGTAGCTTTTATCAGATCTTCTTTGAGATAGAGCATAGTTATAAGGAGCAGGACCTTCTTTACTAGAATTGCCTTCTACCATTATTCTTATACCTGGATTATTATTTATTATTTGATAAACTAAATTATAAGCCTCTTTATAAGTTCCTATTTCTATAGTATTATCAAAACCGAATTTTACCTCATAAGTTGAACCAGGCTTACCAACATCTGTTTTAGATTTAGGATCATGAAGTACTAATACTTTTCCTCTTGGAGTTTCTCTTACACTAGCTCCATCAGGAAGGTTAAGCCCTTTAGCATTTTGATTATTTGCTTCAGTTGTTTTGAATCCGCTATTATCTTCTGGACCAGTAGCAACAGGGGCACTTTTACATGCGGCTGCTAGAATAACTACTGACATAAGTAAAAATATTTTTTTCATAATTATATTTCCTTAAATATCATATTATTATATTAAAACAATTAACATAATATACATCTATAACAAAAATAATACTATATTTGTAAAATTGTAAAAACTATAGTTATTTTCATATATTGATAATTAATCATTGAATATACAAAATTTAAGCTACATTTAAAACATTTTTGCTTCAGTATCTTATTTTAATGACTTTTGATATATGCATTCAAATGTATCGCCTAAATTCTTACTTCTAGCAAAAGAGCTATATATTCCTGATAGAAAATTATTTTTTCTAATGAAATTAAAGCCGAATATATCGCAGAATCTATTATAATAAACGCTTTGATTTTCTAAATTTATGCATTTTAAAGAATATTTAGACATAAGTAAGTCTAAGGATTTAGGGTTAGCTTCAAAAGCATGATCCGAAGGTACTATAGAAAAATAGTTTTTGTTGAATCTTCCGCTTAAACCATTACCATTAGGGGTAGCGAATGCTAATATTCCGTCATCTTTAAGGGAGTAAATTATATTTTCTAAAATACTTTCAAAATTGTATATATGCTCTACAACATACCAGGCTGTTATTATATCATATTCTTTTTCTTTATATTCAAAATCTAGCAAAGAGCAATTATGTACATTGAGATTAAGAGTGTTTATACAGTAGTTTGAGGCATATTCGCTTATCTCTATACCTTCTGTTTCATATCCGTATTCTCTTGCCTCTTTAAGAAAGAAACCCATTGCACTGCCTATATCAAGTACTTTTCCATTAGGTTTTATTTTCTTTATTTTTTCTAATCTTCTTTTTGCCAAAGCAGTTAAATTTGCACTGTCTTCTTCATAGGTTTTTCCGTACTGATTCTTATAATCTTCAACAAAATATTTAGATGAATAATCTGTAAATGGAGGAAGGAAATATTTTCTAAACAGAGTATTGCATTTCTGGCATTTATACAAATTTGATTCCAAATTTCTATTTTTCATTTCTATATTTCTGCTTTTGCAAAATGGGCATTCTATATCTTTGAAATCTTTTATATTATCTATTATAGTTTTTATACGCTCTAAAGATTTATCTGTATTTATTAATTTACCTTTTTCTTTAAATTTATTTTGTATATCATCATTGAATAGAAATTCTTTTAATCTATTTAGAGCAGCATCACTATCTATATTTTGAAAAAATCCTAAATTAAAAAATAACTCTTCCTGACTTTTAGCCAAGTCATCATGATATTTTGTAGGTGAAAGCAATATTACAGGTATAGAAGATTCTATGCATTCAAAGGCAGTGAGTCCGAAATAGGTTATAACTGCACTGTATGGATTTTCAAATATATCAGTTCCGAAATTTTTATAAGTTATATTATTGTATTCACTTTCCCTTTCTGTATCTATCAATACAAAATTTTTATCTTCTATTTTGCTTATTATTTCTATAGCTTTATTTTTTAATTCATTATTAAATCCAAGATAAAGAAGAATAGGGGCATCAGCATCATATTTAGGTTTTACATTAGAGTTTAATATAGTAGCAATAAAAGGCTTTATATTTACCTCTTTAGAATTATCTATATTAGGAAGCATTTCTATAACTATATCGGCGAATGCTCTTTCATTTCCTACACTGTCTATTATTATAACACTGCTTATTTTTTTTAATTCTTTTATATATTTTGAGTCTACTTCTCTGCTGTCTACTATTATTAGATAAGGATTTAAATTTACTATTTCATTATATTTACATGTATTTATAGTATTATCTTTAAATATACCGCTGTTATCATTAATAGAAGAAAATGTAAAATTATAATATTCTTTTAACTTATTTGCTATGAACTTCATACGGGTAATATGTCCAAACCCGTATATTGTTCCTATATCTGTTATTATACATATATCCTGCATAGATCTTACAACTGTTTGAAATTTATTTATAATTCAAATTATTATATAACAAAAAAAATATTATTACAAATTAATATTCAATAGTAATCATATTATTCTAAGTACATTTTTATATATTATAAAAGTTTAGGGGTGGGCGGGCGGGCAGTGTATATAAAAAAATAAAATATCATTTCTATTTATAATTAGATATCATATCATTTATTCTATTCATAGCTTTTAAATCTTCATTGTCTTCATTATAGCTTTCATTATTTTCATTGCTTTTTAGATATATGTAAGCATTATCTCCATTATTATCAGTTTCATCAATATTAATATTATTTTCAAGAAGCTCTTTTACTATATCTTCTTTAAGCATTAAGCATGCATACATAAGTCCATTAACACCCTCATTAGTTTTGCTGTTAATATATGCATTATGATTTATAAGAAGTTTTAATATATTAGTATTATCATGATTGCAGGCATAAATGAGAGGAGTAAAGCCATCATTATTTTTTGTATTAACATCAGCATTGTATTTTAATAATAGTTTAACAATATCAATCCTTTTATAAAATACTGCAGTAAGAAATGCATCGAAACCTTGTTTATTTTTGATATTTAAGTCAGCATTGTTTTTAAGCAGAATTTCAGCAATTTCACTATGCCCGTAAAATGAAGCAAATATCAAAGCAGTCCAATTTTCATCGGTTTGCAAATTAATATCAGCATTATTTTTTATTAATTCTTCGGCGATATTAACTCTATTAAATATAGATGCAAGCATTAAGGCAGTAAATCCTTCATCATCCAGCTTATTTATGTTAATATTTTTATTTAAGCATTCTTTTAATTTGTTTAAATCTCCGCTTTTAGCAGCATCAAAAAATTCTTTCATTTTAATTAAAACCTTATTTCAATATAATAAAAAAATTAACTTACAAGATTAAAGACTGTATTTTATATAAAAAATTGATATTTTCAATTATATTTATATTTTTTACATATTTTTTATTGCAAAAAGTTATTTTATTATTTAGAATATAAAAAAAGTTTACATTAATTATGATAATTAGGGTAATTAGAAATGAAGAGAACTACAGCATTTATAATTTTAATGATAATATTATTTTTATGTTTTTCATGTTCAAAAAAGGAAATACCGCTTCCTGATGATAAGGTAGGGGAGTTTATATTAAATCCTAATGGACAAACTCCTTTATCATTGTTATACAAGATAGAAACCAATAATAATTATCCTGTTACAGTAATAACAGAAGGAAGATTGGGAGATAAAGATATAATTTTTACTTATCCTAAAAATTACGGCTCTAATTTTGCAATACATGGGCTTTATTCAGAAAATACAAATACTGTTCATATTATTAATGGTACAAATAGAATATCTACTAATATAATAGTTGATAAACTTTCTATAGACGGACTTTATATTCCAGCTACAAACAGAGTAATAAGAGATTTAAATCCTGAAGAAAATGTGTATTTCTTTAATATTAATGATGAGAGTTCTATTACTAATTTAAAAGATAATAATGCAGAATTATATTTTGCAAGTCCTGTTATAAATAGAAGCTGGAAGGGACTTTTTTTAATGGGTGTAAGCAGAAAAGGTAATTTGCGTTATGTGAATTATTCTAACTTCTATCTTACTAATGAGATAGCAAAAGTTATAAATCAAGATAATGATATTGTTATATATGATACTATGGGGGTTAGCGATTTACTTGGAAATGCAAAACTTGATGTTACTAAATTGAATATAGGCGTTCATCATGATGTTATAAGAAAAAAATCTGACAGTAATTATATAATGCTTGCTAATTCCGAGTGGGGCGTTGAAGATAGAATTTGCGAAGTTGATAGTAATGGAAATTTAATAAGAGATTTATATGTCGGCGATTTAATCAAAAAGATAGTTAATAAAAATGGCGATGAGGCAGAAAAAGAGTATTTAAAAAAATTAATATTCGATGAAGATAATAAATATTACAGCATAGGAAGAAAAAAAGATTTTCCTATGGATTGGGCACATTGTAATTCTTTAGTTTATGATGAGTCTAATGATATACTTTATTTATCTGTAAGAAGTTTAGCTGTTATGGCAGTTGATTACAGTGAATGGGAGCTTATTTGGTATATGGCTGATGATACATTAGATACTATGGAATCATACAATCCTTATGGCAGATATTTAAAAGATTTAAAATCATTCGATCCTTATAAGGTATTAGGTAATGGAAATACTGACGGCCCTAAAAGTCAACATGCTTTATTTTTGATATCAACTAATGTAATAGGTATGTTTGATAATCAAGGCGATGAAGATACAAATCCAAATGGCTCAAGATATGTAGAATATAAAATCACTGGTTCTCATGGTTCTTGGAAGGCTGAAAAAATATATGAATACAAAACAGAAGATAAATTATATTCTCATTATATATCAGACATAGATTTTTTAAGTAATGGAAATATGCTTCTTGATTTTGGGAACAATGCTCAGATAATAGAAGTTGATAAAGAAACGAAAGAAGTTTTTTATCATTTGAAATTCACAGTAAAGACTTGGGGTATTTATAGAATAGATAAAATGCCTTTATATTATTCCGATGACTATAAATATAGCGAGGATAGTTCTTTTATAAATTAAACGATTTTTATATTGCAGGAGTATTAGCGGTATGAGTGATGTATACGAAAAAATTGTTAATGAAAAATATATAGG
Organism: Brachyspira suanatina; assembly: GCF_001049755.1. Taxonomy (NCBI): domain Bacteria; kingdom Pseudomonadati; phylum Spirochaetota; class Spirochaetia; order Brachyspirales; family Brachyspiraceae; genus Brachyspira; species Brachyspira suanatina. The sequence goes on from NZ_CVLB01000003.1 coordinate 219,144, forward strand.
AAAGGAAGTTAATCCTATCAATCAGAGTGATATATTTCATCTTGCTGATATTTATTCAAAAAAATTTAGTTTTAAAAATAATGATAATAATATAGCATTGTTAATAGTAGATACACAGAGAGATTTTATAGATCCTAAAAAAGGTTCTTTGCCTGTAAAAGGTGCTTTAAAAGATATTAAAAGAATAATAAATTTTATATATTCAAATTTAGAGGATATATCAAGAATTTATGTAACTATGGATACTCATTATTATGATTCTATATTTCATCCATATATGTGGAAGAAGCATAGTGGAGAAGATGTTGATCCTTTCACTGAAGTTACATTGGATAAAATATATAATCATGAAATTATACCATTATATAAGAAAGAGCAGATACAATATTTAAAAAAGTTAGAAAAGGCTAATGCAAGAAATCTTATAATATGGCCTTATCATTGTATTCATGGCACAGACGGTTGGCTTATAGAAAAACAACTCAATAATATGCTTTTATTTTATGAAAGGCTAAGAGAAAAAAATATACATAAAATAATAAAAGGTACTGAACGTTTAACTGAGATGTATGGAGCTGTAAAACCTGAAGTTGTTACTCCTGAAACTAGATTTTTTGATATGGCTTGGGTTTATGAATTAAAAAATTATAAATATATATATGTTTGCGGCGAGGCAAAAGATTTTAGTCTTTATGATACATTATATCAGATATGTGATGTATATTCAAGCGATAAAAATATCACTAAGAAAATTAATGTTATGATTAATTGCTGCAGTAGCATATACAATAATAAAGAAATTGAAAAAAAGTATAATCAATTACAAAAAAATTATGGAATTAATATTATAGAAGTATAATTAATATATTAAAGTTATAAAAATAGGTATGGATATTTTATCTATACCTATTTTAAATTATATATAATTATTATAAATCTGTATTCCAGTTAGCAGACTGTATCATGATATCAATATCATTAAATGCTTTTGATAATTTGTCAAATTCATTTTGTATATCTTTTACATTAACTAATACTTTCATTTTTACTTCATTTTTTGCTGTTCTAAAATCTTTACTGTTTACCTCTTTCAAAATGCTTTTATAAATATCTATTTCCCTGCTTAATTTATCTCTTATATTAATAGCTTCTGATATTGATATACCTATCTCTAATCTTGTAGTATTCTCTTTATTGCTTATTTTCATCATCAAGTCGGACAATTCATTATTTGTTTCTATATATTCTTTAATCAAATCATTGGGGTCTTCATTATTTTCATTATCTTCTTTTATGGCAACATTATTTTTAACTCTTTTCTTTAAATTATCTATTTTTTTGATATATTCCTCTTTTTTTAGCAATGCTTCTCCTAGTTTCATAAATATCTCCTATAATTATTTTGACATAAATTAATTTTGTAGTATTATATATCTATAAGGACAAAATATGAACATATTACTAAAAATTATAATAATATTTTCTGCATTTTTTATAACCAGCTGTCTTAATTTTAATACAGGTTCAGTATCATTTAATAATAATGGTATAGATGATAAATATTATGGTACTTATGAAGGATCAATAACTGTAAGAGAGAATAATAATTTGAGTTCTCAGGCATTTGCTAGTGTGGTAATAGGAAGCGGAAGTGCTATAACTATAAGAATGAATGGAAGTCTTATAAACTTTTATAATACTGCTTACAAAGAGAATATAATAAGAATTTCTGATAATGTATATAAAGTTTCTATTAATTCATCTGGATATAAATATGATTTTACTTTATCTTTCAACAATAGTTATATGAATCTTTCTTTTTATGCAAATAATAACACTTTAGGTGAAGGTAATTTAACAAAGATAAGATAAGTATAGAAAACTATTTTAGAGTTCCCGCCCTTTATGTTTTATAATTTATTTTTTAAATTTCAATCTGCATTATTTTATTATTTATTTTGAAATGTTAACGCCCGCCCAAGCTTTAATTAGATTTAAAAATTATTCCACCGCACGGTGGGCAGATTTTGAAATATAATAAAAGTTGTATTAATAACTTAATTTTATTTTTTTGTTTAGTTAACCGTGCGTTGTGATATTTTTTAAATTTAAAATCCGCTTGGGTGGGTGCTATAATTTCTAATTAGATTTTAAATATAATTAGCATTAAAATCTAATGATACAGCATCAGACTTTAAAGGGCGGGGAATGAGAATGAATTTAATTATATTTAAAATTATTTTCTATATAGTTTTTTACTTCTATTAAATCACTAAATTTTTTGTACGCTAATTCTTTTTCATCTTCCTCAGATAATAAAAGCAAATCAGGAATATAAAATCTTTTTTCTATATTAGCATTCTTGGCAGATAAAAGTCCGTTTTTAGAATCTTCTAATATTATTACATTATTTTTATCAGCATTAAAATAACTGCAGGCATTATTATATAAATGAGGATAAGGCTTAGGAAATTCTGCTTCATCTCCGCAAACTATATAATCAAATTCTTTTTTCAAATTAGTTTTCTCTAAATACAAATCAACTTTTTTTCTTATGCTTGAACTAGCTATAGCTTTTTTTATATTATTATCATTTAAAAACTTTATTAATTCATTGGCTCCCTTTTTTATATTGATGCCATCTTCTCTAACTATATTAAAAGATTCTTCTATTTGGCTTTTAATTATATCATAAAATAATTTTTCATTATTATTTGAAATTTCCATTATTGTATTTTTTATTGTATTTTCATTTGACCCTAATATTTTACTGAAAAACAATTTTTCAACATCTATATTGACATTATAATTTTTAAAAGATTTTTTCCAAGCAGCCAAACTTATAGTTTCAGTATCAAGCAGCAGACCATCCATATCGAATATTACCAAATCTAATTTATTCATATTTTATATTCCTTCAATTCTAAAAAGTAAAATTATTGATTAATTATATAATACAATTTTTTTTAATATTGTGTAGTATATATATAAACAACTATATTTTGTTAAAAATAAAATTATATTTTATATATTGGGCTTTGCACCATACCACACTTCTTTTGCGACCGGAGGAAGTGCCTGTGGTATTGCCACAGGCGAAGCCCGCCTATGGCGAGAAGCAAAAAGGCTACATTTTTGCTTTAATTTAATAAATTATCTTACAAGTAGACAAAATTAGTATTATTTAATACTAATTTTATCATCAACTTTTTTGTGGACTTCGTCAAAGTTGCAAAAAAGACATAAATGTTTTTTCAAAAATAAAAAATTAATACTTCTAACCATTTTCATCACATATTTTTATAGCAGTTTCATTACCATCTCTAGCTAAATATATAATTCTTTGTTTGTACTCTTTTTTAGATGTATCATCTGCTAAATCATAACCTTTAATAAAGTCATTATAAGCTTCTTCTATTAATTTATTATATTCTTCTTTATTTTCTGTGTTATTTGCTAATAATTGTTTTGGTAATACCATATTAAGATAAGCTTGTGCATAGTTAGGATTTAATTCTATAGCTTTATCATAATTTTTAATGGATTCTTTATATTGTTTTAAATCATCTTTAATAACCCTATATTATAATAAGCCATAGTATATTATTTGTGTACTTAGGATATTCTTCATAGTTTTCATCATATCCTTTTAAAATCATCTGTCATTTCTATAATTATATGATGCCACAATTCTTTTGAACGCTGGTATATAAATCTTTTTAAGTATAAGAATTTAGATTTATTTCTAAAGTTTTATTAAAATAAATAATAGCTTCTCATTATAATATAAATTTGATTCATATACACAATATAATTAAAAGCTATTGAATAATTAATATTTTTAATACAATGGATTCATTATAATATTTAATTTATATCTTTATTATTTTCTAAAATATTTAGTGGTAGAGACATATTTTTAAAGTTTTTTACTCTATCTTCTAATGAATATACATGATCTAATAGACCAGGAGCTTCTGCCCAATAATCACAATATTTACAAATCTTTAATTTATCTCTTCCTTTAATCATTAATTTATTTAAATTTTCATAAGTTTTTGAATTCCATATATCTTTTATAGAATTTTTACTAACATCTCCCATAGTCATTTCTCCATAAGTATCGCAGCAACATAATGAAACTTTACCGTCTGGTCTTATAGGAAAATGTACAGCAGGAATAAAACATAAAATAGGTATTGTTTTTAAAGTATCCTGTCTATTTGGGGCATTTCCAGCTCTTGAACTTAATAATTGATCTTCATCTCTCATAAACATTACTGTTTTTTCTTTATATTCTGGGTTTGATAAACAAAAATCATAAATAGTTTTATTTGTATCTTTAAATTTATTATCCTTACTATAATTATTTATCACAATTAAATCTAAATATTTATATACCTCTTTATAAGTATCCAGATTTAGAACGCTTCCATTCGTAGAAATAAATATAAAGGCTTGTGGTAGTTTAGACTTTGCTATTTTAGTAAATTCTACCATTCTATCATCTAAAAAAGGTTCATTAGTAAAAAATAAATGAACTTCTTCTTTGTATTCCATTTCAACTAAATCATCTATAATTTTATTAAATAATTCTGAAGACATTTTTTTATATTCTCTCTTTTCATTTCCAACACTAACAGGACAGAAAGAACATTTTCCATTACATCTGTTTATAGTTTCTATTAGAACAGTTTGTATTTTTCTTGTTTTATATGTATTTATTACTTTTTTATTCTGTTCATCTATATTTATACCATTATATAATATATATGGTCTTTATATTTATGTGTTAAATAATTTCTAAAAGAATTTCTATATTTTTTTATAGGTATCCACCAAACAAATTTATCTATTATGTTTTTAGTCATTATAAGTACATCCTATTAAATATAATTGTTTTAATAAAAAAAATTATTAATGATCATAACAAAATCTCATTTATAATATTTCTTATGTATAATAAACTATATTTATGTTTATGTCAATCTATTATTTTATTATAATTTTATTGTAATTTTTTATATTCTAATAATGTAAAGTAATTTTATATAATAATTTTAATATTTAACTATATTTTTTATAAGTTAATATGAATTTAAAATAGACCACTATTGTCTATATTGATTTTTCATTTTCAAACTTTAATTTTTCTAATTCATTTTTTATAGAATTCATAGTATCATTAATATGCATTTTTTCTTTATCTATATAATATGATGTTTCTTTATATTGTTTATTAACATCTTGAATAAATTTATTGATATTATCCTGTTGTTTATTAATATTTTTTTGTGTTTCTATATCTATATCAGATATAAGTTTTTTGGATTCATATTTGAATTCTTCCATTTCTTTTTTAAGGTTTTCTATATATTCCAGATTTTCTTTACTTTCGGATAAAATATTATTATTGGTAAATATACCTGCAAATGTGAATACTATCATTATTACAGATAAAAATGCAAACTAAAAACTTAAAACATTGTTTGAATTTTTCATTATTTCGGACATTGAGGATTCTAATATTTTTGTATCTAAGTTAATCACTGTATTAGTATTATTAGTTATAATAGATTGTAAATGATTAGTATAATTTTCTAATATTTTATCGAATCTTCTATCAACATTTTTGGCATGTACAAAATATATTAAGGAAAATAAAAATATTGATATTAAAAATAAAGTTATAATTGTAGATTTGATTTCTCTGTCTTTCATAAATAAACCTCATATGATTTGCTATATTATACAGCATTATGAAAATTATTAAACAATATATAAAATGTAAGTATTAAAAAATTAAAAGTATATATACTGAAAATTTTTGTTTTTAGATTTCGTCAAAGTTGAAAAACTATATATAAGTTTAATAAAATTTATTTCTGATTCCCGCCCTTTATATTTTAAAATTTATTTTTAAATTTTAATCTAAATTATTTTTATTATTTATTTTGAAATGTTAACGCTCGCCCAAGATTTAATTAGATTTGAAGTCTTCATACTGCACGCTGAGTAGATTTTTAAATATAATAAAAGTTGTATTATTAATTTAATTTTAGTTTTTGATTTGCTAACCGTGCGTTGTGATATTTTTTTAAATTTAAAATCTGCTTGGGTGGGTGCTAAAAAATCTAATTAAGTAATGAAAAAATAAAAAACTTTATTTACAAATTTAAATAATAAGACTAGAGGGTGGGGAGTGGAAATAAATTCTTAAAAAATAAAAAGCCCCACTATGTAAATATAATGGGACTTTTTTATTAATTAAATTTTATTAAAAAAATTATTCTTCTATACTCAAATGTAACTCTTCTAATTGATCAGCATCAACAGTAGAAGGACATCCGCTCATCAAGCACTGACCTTTTTGAGTTTTAGGGAATGCTATAACTTCTCTAATGCTGTCTTGTTTTTGAAGAAGCATAACAACTCTATCTATACCATAAGCCATACCGCACATAGGAGGAGCACCATATTTCAAAGCATCAAGCAAGAATCCGAATCTCAATTTTGCTTTCTCTTCGTCTATGCCTAAAAGTTTGAATATTATAGCCTGTACTTTGCTGTCATAAATACGCTGACCGCCGCCGCCTATTTCATTACCATTTAATACCAAGTCATAAGTATCGCTTCTTACTTTTAAAGGCTCGCTTTCAAGTATAGCAACATCTTCAGGTACTGGGGCAGTGAATGGGTGGTGAGTAGCTGATATTCTCTTCTCTTTATGATCATATTCAAATAATGGGAATTCTACTACCCATAAGAAATTTAATTTATCTTTATCTATTAAGTTCAATTTCTCAGCAACTTTTAATCTTAAATTACCCAAAGCATCAAATGTAACTTTTGGAGTATCAGCAACGAAGAATAATAAGTCGCCTTTTTCTGCTTTAGTAACTTCTAATATTTTCTTTTGATTTTCTTCAGAGAAGAATTTAACTATATTAGATTCAAGTCCTTTTTCAGTAACTCTCATCCAAGCAAGTCCTTTAGCTCCGAATATACCAACATATTTAGTGAAGTCATCAATATCTTTTCTGCTTAATTTCTCTCCGCCTTTAGCATTCAAACATCTTATTATAAATTTGTTGTCTAAAGCATTTTTGAATACTGCAAAATCACAGCCTCTAACAGCCTCTTCAACATTGATAAGTTTTAATTCAAATCTAGTATCAGGCTTATCGCTTCCATACATTTCCATAGCATCATAATAATTTAATCTAGGGAATGGAGTAGGTAAGTCAATACCATAAACATCTTTAACTATATTAGCAGTAACATTTTCCATAATAGATAAAAACTCATCAGTATTAAGGAAAGAAGTTTCAATATCAACTTGAGTAAATTCAGGCTGTCTGTCTGCTCTTAAGTCCTCATCACGGAAACATTTAGCTATTTGATAGTATCTGTCAAAACCGCCAATCATAAGTATTTGCTTGAATATTTGAGGAGATTGAGGCAATGCATAGAAATCTCCAGCATTTAGTCTTGAAGGAACAAGGAAGTCTCTAGCACCTTCAGGAGTACTTTTATTTAATATAGGAGTTTCCACATCTATAAAACCATTGTCAGATAAATGTTTTCTAAAAGCATTAGTAATTTGGAATCTTTTATATAAGTTATTGAATACAGTAGGTCTTCTTAAATCTAAGTATCTGTATTTAAGTCTTATATCTTCACCAGTATCAATATCATCTTCAAGTAGGAAAGGAGGAGTTTCAGAAGTATTAAGAAGCTCCATTTTTTCAACCATAACTTCAATTTCACCAGTAGGAATTTTAGGGTTAATCATTTCAGGACTTCTAGCTCTGATTTTACCTTCTACACTGATAACATATTCGCTTCTTAAATCCTGAGCGTCATTATGTGCTTCTTTGCTTATTTCAGGATTGAATACTATTTGTACGAATCCTGTTCTGTCTCTTAAATCTACGAATATTACTCCGCCATGATCTCTTCTTCTTAAAACCCAGCCTGCTAGCTTAACTTCTTTACCGATATCATCTTTTGTTAATATACCATTATAGGCACTTTTAAAACGCATATTGATTCCTCTTTTTTAGTTGATTATTTTATTGTTTAAAATTTATTATAAAAAATAAGTTGTATTTCTTTTTTGAATAAACATAATAATTATATTATAAATAGGTATAAAAATCAACAATCTAATAAAATATGTATCAATTTTTATAGTAATTTATTGACCTATATAAAAGAATAATATCATATTTATGTTTGCAATAGTTTATAATTATCTAAAAATATGATTCCTGTAACAGAAAATTAATATTTCTAAATTATAATTGAATTGAAATCCTTTAAATATTTTTATAATTTCTTTTATAGTTTCACCAGAGGCATAAACATCATCTATTAAAAGTATATTTTTATTTTTGAGTTTGTCATAATTTATTATTTCAAAGGCATCTTTAATATTTTCACTTCTCTCTTTTAGAGTTTCTAAAAATTTCTGTTCTTTTATATTCTTATTTATTTTTATAAACTCGCATTTTTCTATATCAAACTCTTTAGAAATATAATCAGCAAAAAAATCCATTACACCGTTATTTTTATTTGAAGGTACATAAAGTATAATATCAAATTTTTTATTATTTGTTTTTATATAATCAGAATAATAATTTTTTATTTGTTTTATTATATTTATAGGAAAATTGACACTCTTTTTTTTAAATGCTCTTAATTCATCTCCAAGCTCTTTATCCAAATCGCCTAATGCTGTTATAGGTATATTGTCTATACTGAATTTTTTATAAGCAGTAAAAATATTATTCATTTATTTTATCTTTTAATATTAAGTACATTATACTCGCAAAAATCCAATTTACTATTATTCCTTTATATCCTAAAATCATGCCGTTTAACCAAGTGCTAATATTGATATCAAAAATAAATGTTAGAATTACAGATGATAATCTTCCTAGTATTAAAGCAAGTAATGAGGTTAATATAAAAGATATATTTTTATTTTTCATTAAACTTATAACAATAGAAAATACTAAACCTTCAAGTATTAAAAAATATAATGTAGGTGGCATAGGCATATTTGTAAGAAAATAATTCAAAAGAGGAGATATAAAACTAAGCATTATTAAAAATATAGGATTTAATATATAAGCTCCCAAAGATAGTGCAAAGAATATAGGAAGAAATTCTGTACCTTTAAATCCGAAATAATGTGTTATAATAGGGGAAGCTAAACTTATAATGCTTAGAAGAAACAATATAAAAATATTAACATTTATTTTTTTTAAATATATAGTTCTCATAAAAATATCCTGATTAAATTATTTTCTTTTATTATACTTAATATATTTATATTTGTCAAAATTTATACTTACAGTAAAAATTAAAAATAATTATTCACACTGTATATTATGAAATTTTATAATAATCATTAAAAATTAATATATTATGGCCTCTGGATCTTTTAATTTTATTATTTTTATATTTTGATTAGTAATATTTGGATCTTTTTTTAAATAATTTATTAATTCTGTTTCTAATTGATTATTATAATAATCCTTACTCATTTTAACAGAACCGTATATGCTGAATATCTTTTTTTCAGTATCACTATATGTATTTGGACTAAAAAAATCATTTAGGACTATATGTGCTATATGTATTTGCCATATATTAATAACAAATCCTCCATGAATAAATATTTGTGTCCAATTATGTATTTTTTTTATGATCTCTATTTCAAGAGTATTTGGTACTTTGATATTTTCATTATTGAATACAAAATTTAATAGTTTATCGCCTGGTATTTTTATTAATTTCCCATTATCAGAATTTATAATATAATCTATTCCCAATATATTTTTTAGTTTTAATTCTATAGACTGTCTTATTAAAAAAACACTATTATTAAGTGCTGGTATATATGAAAATGGACTTAAATTATTTTTTAAACGTAATGAACTTATAAAAGTTTCATAACTATTTATTCTGTTTCTTAATATAGCCATTTGTGATGCTTCTATACCGTAATTAACTTCTGATTCTTCTATAATTCTTAGTATGTTGCAATATAAACTAGAATAATATTCTAAATATCCATTAAATATTTCATCTTTATAAAAATCTTCTTTATTTTTAAATTCAATTATCATTTTATAATAGTCTTCAAATACATATAACATAGCTTCAAACTGAACTTTATAATACATTGTTAGTTCTGATTTTTTTTTGAAATAAATCTTTGTATTAAAAACTTCTTTAGATATTTGCTGTAAATTATACTTCTTTTTATTTATTGGAAGTTTACTAATTCTTTTTTCCATATCAGTTTTTTCTTTTAAGTACAGATCCTCAAATAATGTAAAAAAAATTTCTTTATGTATATTTTTATCTCTATATGCTGTAAAAAAATCCATAAAATTATTATAATCGGACATATAATATTTACTCCAATTTTGTATTTAAAATATTTTGTAATTAAAAATTATTATTTCAACGAATTTTAGAATCAAAAAAATATATAGAAAGCGGTACAAGGCTTTATTTTTATTGCCAAACAAAATACAAGCAGGAATCAAACTATTTGAGAGATAGTTTTTCACACTTGTACCGCATTTCGAGCTTATTAAAATTAAAGAACAATTACTGTTATTTTTCTTCTGAGCATACAACTCTTTAGAAGATAGTATTATACCTCTATCAACTTTCATATTTTATGTCCTTATAATGCTTACAAAAGTTTCTCAGGCTTTTGTTTTTGATGCATTTCTTAATTTGGTTTGCATTTACTAATATACACAAAAATATTTTAAAGTCAACAAAAAAACATTTTTTTAAAAATTTAAAACACTGCCGTAAGCAGTGTTTTTTTAGTCAAGTATATATAAATGTATACCTAGATAAAAAAGTCCCTAAAAATAAGGCTCTACGCTTTAAATAAAGGCATTGTAATAAATACTTCAAACATCAATTTGCATTATATTATCGCAATAGCATTCAAATATTTTTTTATTTCAGGAATTATAAAAAAATAAAATCTGCATAAGTCAGTTAGTTAGTTTAAAGTCTTTAAATAATCATTAGGTTAATCTTTAACAGGTCTTTAATATATCTTTAAACTCGTATAGCAAAATGTTATTTAGCAATATAGCAAAATGTTATTTAGCAATATAGCAAAATGCTATTTAGCAATATAGCAAAATGCTATATTAACCTATATATATGCAATTTTTTTATGATACACAAATTAATATTTTCTAATATTTTTTATATTAACTAAACAGTATTATAGTTTTTACTAATCATAAAATTAGCTCGCAGGCTGTAATCTTGGCAGAGATTACAGCCTATCTTTTAAGCTCTATTAAAATCCTTTTCGATTTTTTCAAAACTGTTTAATATTTGATTCATTCTGCACGTTAAGTCTTTCCATTCTTCAAGCATATTTGTTTTAATGTCTTTTTTAATACAGTCTTTTTTCGTACTATATCTAAACTTAGCAAACGGATGATTTTCCATAGCCTCTTTTATCATTCCAGCCAAAACATAAATATATCTTGACACTGTTGTATTAATATTTTGATGACCGAGCATTTTTGATATAACATAAATGTCAGTTCCGTTTTCTGCCATGTCGGTTGCAAAGCCTCTTCTTAATGAATGACATGTAACTTTTGTATTTGTCTTTTTAGAAATGAAATGCATTATTGTGCTTATAGTATTTATATTCAAAGGCTCGCCGTTTGTTTTAATAAATAGCATATTATGTATTTTATTTCTTTGCTTTAATATAGATTTTCTTAATTTTAAATATTCAAATAGCTTAGATTTTATAGAACTAGAAAAAGAAATAATTCTTGGTTTATCTCCCTTGCTTTTATAAATAGCTATGGTATTATTATCAAAGTGAATATTGTCAATGTCTATGCAGGCAAGCTCCTTACGGCGTATGCCTGTGTTAGACATCAGCAAAAGCATGAATATATTTCTCTCATCTGCAAAACTTTCTGATTTTTCTTTTATCTTTTTTGTAATAGATAAAGTTTCATCTGCTTTTATTAATAGCTGATTTTTTACAATTATTTTTGGAGTTTTAAGCTCATCAAAAATATCAAAAAAAGTTTCGGTACTTATTTTTTTTAATTTCACTAAATACTTAAAATAACTTTTTACAGCCATAACTCTGCAGTGAATGATGTCGGCGCCGAGATTTTTATTAACTTGATAAGAGATATAGTCTTCAATGCATTTTCTGTTTACTTTATTATACAATACCGTAGTATTGTATAATAGTATATCTTTAGACAGTCTGATATTATTACTATTAAGTATTTTTTCAGACTGTACGATATTATACTGTCCGATACTGTAATAATTATAAAGAAAATTATAAAAGTTTTTGATGCTGTTTGCATAAGTATTTACTGTAGATTTTGACTTATAAAGTTTTATATATTCAAGATAATTGATTATTAAATTAGAATTATTGTTATCATATAATTTTAGATAGTCTAGCGTTTTCATAAAAACAGCTCCTTTATTATTTAGATAAAGCCTGTCTTTGAGAGACAGGCTTTTCAAATAAAAAGTTTTTTAAACTGTTTTTAATATTTTTTCTGAGCAATAATATTATCGGCTTAAATAATTTTTCATTAAATATTATTTATATTTCATTTTATCCTTCCATCGATATTTCCTTATATTTTGTATATATGGTATAGAATAAAAAATATTTTTTTAATCTGATAAAAAAATATTTTTGCTAAATAAAAAAAGGAGGGATCATGAATATTTATAAAATATTAAAGGCAATCACAGTTATTGCGAACGCCGTAATTGCCTTATACGAAATCTTCAAAGGATAAAAAATCCTTAAAAGTATCAGGCATATTAGGGTATGTCTGATACTAAAAATTATAATATTAAAATAAATAATATCAAGGAGTTGTATATGACTAATGAATTAGAAAAAAAAGAAGAGTTAAAAAAAGCACCAAAAAAATTACACTGGGCTTTTACAGCCCCAGAAGAGTGTATTAATGAAATGAAAGACTATGCAAGAAGGTACAATATGTCTTTAGGCGAATATATAGAGGCTATTCATAAAAGATATTTAGAAAGTATAGAAAATAAAAAATTATAATAGTTATTTAGTTATTGAAAATAATATTTTTTATTATAAACTTATAAACGGTAACTTTGTATTTTTTCTATATATTCTATTGTCTTTGGTGTAACATACGGTTACACCTTTTTTATTTATTTTATATTAACTTATTTATTTTTTATAAAGTATAGACAAAAAAATAAATAAGGAATAAAAAATGGAAGAAATAAAGAAAAATAAAACTAAAGATATAATGGAATTAATATTACCACATAATAAAAGTAAAAAAGTGTCATTAGGATTTTATTATTATAAAAATATTATTGAGGAAATGAAAGAATATGCCAATAAATATAAGATGTCATTAGGAGAATATATAGAGGAGATACATAATACATGCAAAAATATAAAAAATATATCTAAATTAAAAATGGAAGAAAATACAGAAAAAATTAGTTGGGTGATTTTAGTAGAAAAAAATAATTTTGATGATATTAGGAATTATGCTAAAAAATATAAAATGCGAATTGGAGAATATATAGGATATATACATAAATTATATATTTACAATATAAAATAAAAAAAGGAGGCTGAAACCTTTCTAGTTCCAGCCTTTTGACAAGCATCCATTCAGTACAAAATAAATAAAAAACTTTATCTTACTAAAAAGAAATGCTATTTCAATATAAATATTCTTATTATGGCTTTTTATTTATATATATAATAAAAAATATTAGAGATTATTAATTATTTATCCCCTTCAAACTTTGACTGATAACTTTTAAATCCAGCAAGTCCAAGCAAACCTCCCATTAAAAATGGAAGAGCTTCTCCAAGCCTAACATCTTTAGAAAAAACTAAGAAAGCTATACAAACAAGCATGACCGCTGAACCTAATAAACTTATTAAACGCATACTAGAAAGATGGCCAGTCTTGGAACAAGATATTAAATCTTTTAATGCCTTCATAATCAGTCCTATGCAATTACAGCTATAAAAAACATAACGCAGCCATAAGTTAATTTAATGAAATAATATATTGATGTTTTTTCTTTAATGAGAGCTTTTAATCTCTCTTTAAATGTTCCTTCTTTCTCATTCATAAACTTGTTATAGTATTTTACTATTTCAATGAAAGTGAAAAACACCATAGCACCTATTAAAAATATTAATATTAACTTAAACATATTTTTTATGTCTCCTTTTAGTTTATTATTAATTTTATGCAATAATTGATTTTTTATAGCTATTAACTATAAAAAATCAATTCATAACATCAAGGGTATAGTTTTTATCAGGTGTAAGATTAAAAGTTATTGTTTCTCCTAACTCTATATCTGTATCATCTTGATATCTTATAAATAGAAGATAAGAAGGAGCTTCTAATTTATCTGAATCTGTTTTTACAAAAGCAAATTTTAATGGCTTTCCTGAACTTGAAGTTATACCATCTGTATTTTTTAAATCAAAATAAGATATATTTGATAAATTAAAGTAATTTTCTATAATGGGACTGTAGAAAGCTATTAGATAACCTACATCTCCCTCTTTTCTAATATATTGCCCTTTTAATTTTACTGTATTATTTTCCTGTTCTAATCTAAGGTGATAAAAATTGATTTTCTTTTGAATATTCATAAAACCATAAGAACTTGCAAATATATTAGTATCCTGATTTTTTAATACTCTATTTTTTATATTAAGAGTTAATAGGCATATAGTATCTGGAGCAATATCTTCTAAAGTCTCATTTTTTATAACTAAAGTATTCATAGAATTGATACCATTAGTTATTCTAAATCTAGATTTAATTTGTAATGGTTTCGTTTCTATTAAATCAAAATTAATATTACCTTCTTTATCAATTGGAGGATTTTCTTGCAATTCTTTTAGATTAGTTATGGATTCCCAAACTATTTCACCTTCTAATGAATCATAATAAGTTTCTTCAGTATCAGATACCGTTTTAAAAAATTGATTAATGATACTATAAAGTTTATATAAATTAGTATCTTTTTGATATAGATATAAAAGTACATCTGATTGAAAAGAAAGAACTGATTTAAAAATAATAAAATAATTATCATCTATTTTTTTTATAGCTATTGTTTGTTTTTCACCTGCTATAAAATCTATGGTTTCAGGTATTTCTACTTTAAACTTTGGAAAATCATAAATAGGTTTTTCTTCTGGTTCTGTTGGTATTTCTGGTTCAGTAGGCTCTGTAAATTCTGAATCAAAATCTCCGTTATATGAATCGCTTAACGCTTCTATAGCATCCTGCACAGTTTCTATTACTTTTTCTTTTACTTCTACTTCTGCATTTTTGTCAGGAGTCAAATCGAAAGTTATTATTTCATTTTCTCCTATAGCTGAACCATCCTGATTTGATATCTTTAAATAGTAGGTAGTAGATTCATTATTATATCTAATAAATCCAAACTTTTTAGGCTTTCCTGAACTTGAAGTAATACCGTCAGTATTGATTAGCTCATCCCTGCTGCCTATGATATTAAAATAATTTTCTAATATTGGACTGTAGCATATTAATGAAGCATTATTGATGTATCTATATGCCCCAACAAATTTTATTTTATTTTCATATCTTATTAATTCTAGTCTAAGGAAAGGGTTTTGAAAATTATTGCTAAAAAATATATTTCTGTCTAACCTATTGAATACCCTATTTTTTATATTAAAATAAATATTATAATTACCTTCTTGAATTATTTTACTTGGGTTATCAGGAGCAGGATATTCTTTAGGCATTACAATAAACATCAATGAGTTATTGTAAATAGTAAGATATAATTCAAAATCTTTTTCTCCAATCTGAGATATTATAAACTCTTCTTTATGCAGATTAGAAGTTGTTATATTATCAATAGTAAAGAATTGAGAAAGTACGGAGTACATTCCTGCTAAAGTACGAAATCCATTAATAGATGAAACTATCCCTGCAAATGCCGTGTTACAATAATAATTAGATAATGTGGATGTAGATTTAAATCTATATGTTCCATCGTATTGTTTTTCTATAACTGCAGAATGTTCTTGACTTCCTTTTTCATCAAAAAATCTTATATAATATTTTTCGCTTATATCTAATTTAAACTTCGGAAAATTATATTTTATATATTTAAGCTGAGCATTTTGATTATCAAAGTATATACTAGATGCATTAAGAGAATTATTTGTTATTATTTTATCTAATATATCTTTTAATTCTTTGATATTAGATACAGGAGCTTCATTAGGTTTTCCGCCTTTTAACTTTTCTATATTTGCTATTGTCTGATTATGATCCTCAGCAAATACAATTTCACCATCCTGCAGGGCTGGCACTTCTTTATAGTTTTCAGGTTTTTCTAAAGACATAATAAAGCTCCTGCTTTTAAGATTTTATTTATACAAATAGTAATTACTAGAAACTTGCACATTATACCAGAGCTGCCACTCTCCAATTTTTATAATACTTTCTTGATATCTTTTCATTAAATCTTGTCTGTTTGTAACAGGTTTTATAATAAATATTTTTGGAGGTGTGGATAGAGGTATTTTTACATATTTTACCTGAGCCTGACATGAAGTTAATATCATTAAAATACTTATAAAAATTATTAGATATATTATTAAATGTTTCATGCTCTTTCCTTGTTAGTAATTCTTTGTCTATATTTTTTATCATAGCTTCTGAATTACTAAAACTATTTTGAAGCTTTTTATTTTCATGCATAAATTGTATTTCATTTTGAAGCGTTTCAGTTTGAAGTTCTAAGCCCTTAATATCTTCCTGATACTGAGCAATTTCTTTTTCTTTTTTATGTATTTCACTGTCTTTAGCAGCTATTAATACTATAAAAATAGAAACTATTAAAACCATTATGACTGCTATAATTATTTTTTTATTTATTTTGGATAAAAATCCTGTTATTATTGGAATCATATATACTCCTATTGTTGCTATATTTTTATTGTGTTATTTAGTGAAATAAAGAACAGCTCCGATTATAGTACCCATTGCTGCAATAAATCCAGATATACCAACTACAGCTTTTTGAAACTTATGCAAAGTATCAACAGTAATATTGCCTTCTAAACTTTTCTTTATTTCTTTTAATTCTTCATCTCTTTTAGTTTTATATTCCTGTATTTCAGCTATAAAATCTGTCACATGATTTTCAAGCTTTTCTATTCTTAAATCTATTTTAATAAAATCTTCCGATAAATTATCTAGATATGTATCATAGCTTTTAATATCATTTCTAAGATTTTTAATTTCTTCTCTTACTTCTTCTACTTTATGAATAATACCATTTCCGTTTTTTGTACCGTCTTCATTATATCCTACTTGAAGCTCTAAACGGCTCAATCTTTTTTCTATTTTTTCCAATAGAGCAGTTTTACTTTCTTTACTTGCTGCCATTTAATTTCCTTATTGTTGTTAACACTCCGCACGCTTAAAATTAGATTGTTTATTTTACAATAAACAATCTGCGTGCGTCGTTTTTATTTTTTTACTTTATATTTTTAGTTTTCAGCATTCAATATTTTTAAAATATTATTATACCTTTCTTCTCTGTCTTCAAGTCCATTAAAGCCGCCGTTAATAAGTTTAGTAACACCTTTCACATCTCCTTGACGTGCAAGCAAACCACATCCTTTTTCCTGCCAAAATAATAATGCAATCTCTATAGCATTGTTAGGTTCTTTGGCAAGTTCTGGATTATTAACTAAATCAGCATGTATTTTTTTACCATATTTCTTATAATTATTTTTTCCAGTAAGCTGTATTATTCCTCTGCCTCTATATTTATAGCCTTCATTTTCAGTATTACCTAAACGACCGCCATAAACAAAATTAGCAATAGACTCAGCTCCTTGAAGACATAGTTTTTTAGCATTTTCTAAACTTCCAACTCTTTTTTTGAATACTTCAAAAAGCCTCTGAGGTGTGTATCTAAAACTCTCTTCAAGTTTTTTATAATTATTGCTTTCATGTGTTGTTTGTGCCAAAAACATAGCAGCTTCTTTTGTATCTGTAATGTTATGTTTTTGAAAAGCATTATTTAATGGTAAAAGCCATTTCTTATTTATACCTATTTCATTTAATATATTTTCATTTAGCATAGATTAAGCCTCTTTATTTTTGTTTTGTAATTCATATACTTTTATATATTCAGTTTTTTGTTTCTCTTTTGCTATTTGGAGTGTTACTTCTCTTTGTTTTAATACTTTAATCTCTGTTTCTATATTCTGTATGGATTCACTATATTGATATGTTGTACTCTCATGCATTGATATATTATATCCGTTATGCACGATTTTACCTTCATGTTTTTTTAATATTTTAAGAACATCATCTTTAAGATCTTCAATATTTTCTTTATTCTTTTTCTCTTCAGCTTTTTATTTGATATATTTTTCTATTATTGAAGTTTCTTTTTTTGTAAGTTCTTTTACATCATTGTTTGACATAATTTATCCTTATATCTTTATTTATACATATAATAAAAAATATAAGGATAATTCATTTAAACAACATAAGGCAGTATCTGGACGACTGAGTTTCTTAATTCTCTCTTTATCGCTTCTAATTTTTGAGATATGCTGCTTTGCGTTACATTTAATTTTTCGCCTATTTCTTTTTGAGTATAACCTTCCGAATATAATTTCAATAGTTCTATTTGATCTTTTGTTAATATTGCTATTATTATGCGTTTCACATCTCTGGATTCAACATCGGAAAGCCCATGTGTATATACAATATTGTCCATATTATCTAAACGCTGATTATATGAATTAAAAGTGCTATCTGAGTGTACTTTATTTGTGCTTATATTATTATTTAAAATATTTTCCATAGACTTACACAATTGTTTGCAAGAATTTCTTTTATCACAAGTATTGCATGTTAAATCACCCATATTGTTAATCCTCCATATCATTCATATAATTAGCTATTCTTTGAGCATCATTCATAGAAAATGGTTTTTTTATACCAAGAGCTTTTGCCGCTAATTCTACATCTATTTTTAACTCTATACTATTATAGGGATCTTTCCTGTATGCTAAATCCTCAGTTGGCATTTCTGCAATTTTTTGTACACCTAATGCTGTCATTATACAAACTCCTAGTTTTTATATTTGTCTTAGCTTAATTACATTATCAAAAATATTTAATTTGATAATTTCACAAAGACATGGTTTTATATAATAACTTCCATCTTCTCTTCTATATTCTATTTCTACTAAATCAAATAACTTTAGAAAATCTAAAGTTTCATAATATTCAAATGTATAATACTCTTTTAACAAGTATCTGCTTCTCATTATTTCATTAGATAAACTGATAGCATCTTCTTTTCTTTTTAATAAAGTTTCAAACTCTTCATGAGTATTTATTCTATGTCTTTTTTTAGCTTCTTCTTCAAAGTCAGTATTTTTATATGTGGACTTTAATAAATCATATTTAATACTGCAGCTTGATAAATATTCACCTTCTTCTACTGTTTTATCAACTCTACCCATACAGTATTGCTTTATTTTATACTTAGCTTCATTGCTGCGAAATCTTGTACTAATAAAGTCTATTTTATTATTGTATATTTCTAATCTTCCTTGTTCTAAAAAGGAAAGTTCTCCTATTAAATCAAGTGTAGTCTTTTTATTATCATTATCAAGAAGAACAGCTATTTCCCTTGAACGTTCTTCTTCAAGCTGCCAATTTTCTATGTTATAATTTTCTTTAATGTATGCTATGTTTTCATAATCTTCTAAAATCTCCCTCATTAAAGTTAAAGATTTATAAGGCGGAATGTTTATTTCCGCATATATTTCATATAAATTATCATTAGTATCTGTTATAGAATGTACCTGTTTATGTCCCCTAAAAATTAACTGACCTTTTTCTTTATCTAATGTCCATACTCTTTGGCTTCCTTTTCCGTCATTGTAATCCTTGAACTCAGGAATAAATATTTCTAATTCTCCGCTTATTACAGTTCCTTCACGTTCTATTATTTCATTTTCGCTCTCTGGTGTTTCTATAAAATATATATGAGGCTTCAATTTATTTTCATCAAGAGGATCATTTCTATTAACAATACTTTCTATTAAATGTCTTGATGTGTCGCATATTTCAAAAACTACCTCCGGTATTAAATCAGGATTTAATATATCAGGAGTATAATATTTTATAGGCTTTAATTTTACTATAATGCCATGTCCTGCCGCAAAGGTTCTGCAGGTATCAACAATGTCTTCTCCATTTTGTACATTCTCTGGGAAGTTTTTTAAATCTGGATATTCTTTTTCACTGAAAACATTTTTAGGGAGTTCAGTAGAAAAAGAAGCTCTTATATCCGATGCTGTTATTGTTACACTTTCTAAAAAAGCATACTCAGGTTTTTGAATAAAACCAGAGAATATAATTTTTGAATCTTCAAAATTACTGCTATCAAATACCTGCCTAACTAAAAATCTATTGCCGTATAAATTAATAAAATCATCAAAAAGTCCATCATCATTTCTTAATGTAACAGACATTTCATTTGTTTGAATAGTATCAAAAGAAAGTGAATCACCTTCAATGTCTGCTGTATCTATCTCTTCAACACGAGGCTCTATATACATATTATTTAATTCAGTAATTAAATTATTATTACTATCAAGCCATTCACGTGTGGAGAATAATCTTTTAATATTTATAATAATATTCTTTTTGCTGTAAGGAGTTTCAAAGTTATTAAAATGTATAGCTATATAATTAATATTATCTTTTTTATATTGATAATAAGATTTATTTTGTTTATAAAGAGCTTCTAAAGAAAATACTTCTATATATCCTCTGTCATTGTCAACACTGATAGAACCTATATTAAATAAATTATATAATTCATTTTCTTCTATATTAAATAATTCATTAAAATAAGAATCTCTGTATAATGAATATATTTCATTAATACTTGCAATCCATACGCCTCCAGAAGGTGCAAATATTAATCTAGTATCAGGACTAGAAATATCAAGTTCTATAATATTAGCAAAACTCTTAAGCATTCATATAACCTATTTTTGCATATACTCTATAACTGCTGATCCATTTTCTCCATTTTTTGAATCTTTATATCCTGCTGTAACACCAGCAGCACCACCACCACCTATTACAAGTTTTATTTTCTGTGAAGTACCTAGCATTGATCTTGTAATATCCACTATAGCAGCACTTCCACTTCCTCCACCTGCTGTACCAGTGTATGCTCCTGTTACTACTCCTCCATCCCCTCCATTACCTCCGCTAGCCAATGTTATATTATTTAATTTTCCGCCTTTTGCTATTCTGTTAGTACTTAATCTATTTAGAGCTTCACCCTGTACCCCTTGAATTAATTTTCCGCTTCCTGTAGCTACTCCTCCGCTTCCTGCTCTCTCGCCAAGTTTTCCATCTATATTTCCTGATTTACCACCGCCGCCTGCTCCGCAAGTTGTTATAACTTTATCATTTATTAATATTTGGGAATTACCTCCTGAAGCTCCTTCAGAACTATAAACACATCCGCCACCACCGCCTGAAGTTATATGAACTGTAATACTATTAACATCACTTGGGAAATTAAACTCATGAGTACCAACACCAAAGTTTACTGTTTTTCTTTTTAATGTTTGACCTTTTCTATTTATATCATTAATGTTCCAATATTTCTTTTCTACATATCCGCCTAAATTAGAGTCATATTTCATTGAGATTCTTAAATATTTCTCTATTGCTTTTCCATTAGAATCTAAATTATAAAAACCTCTATTCTCATAATCGTAAGTTGGAAATCCATTGCCAACTGTTTCACTATATCCGCCTGCTATTTCAGCTCTTAAATAATCATTATCTTTATTATTAGAATCTCTTACTATAACAAGTTTTATAAATCTTAAATCTTGTTTAATTGTACCGCCGCTGCTAATATTATCAGTCAATTTTATGGTTTGATTTGTTTCCAATAATCTTCCTTCGAACTCACAAATACTGCCTGCTAAAATATCAGGAAGTTCTCTGTCTGTATCACTCCAATGATTTAATTTTATACCATCAAAGGCAGTATGAAGCATACGCATTTTTTGCATAATGATATTCTGCTGTCTATAGCTATCTAATAAATTGCTTGGATTTTCTGTTGGTTCTTTAATTACTCTAAACATTAATATACCTCATTATTATAATTGTCTAAATAATATCCATTGTATCTATTACCATCATAATACATATAATAGGCTATATATTTATATAGCTCTCCATTGATTTCTTTATAAAATCCGCCAAGTTCTTCATTATAAAAACAATCAAGATTTGTAACTAATTCTGCAATTAAGTTTTTACCATTATTAGATAGCTTCAATCTTATATATCTGTTGCCTTCTTCTCTGCTATTGTCAACAAGCTTTATGTCCTCTTTACTTTCATATATAGAATTACAAAATAAACAAATAGAACCTTTCATTAAAACAGGAGGTTCTATATCTAAAAAATGATTAAGTTTAATTCCTTCAAAAGCTGTATATAAAAATCTAGTTTTATTTAATAAAATATTTTGTTTTTTATATCCTTCCTCAATTGTAAGCGGTATGCATGAAGGTTCATATATTAACTCAAACATATTATTTAATTTCCCTAAATGTTAATTCTGTAGAATATTGATATAAATCATTCTTTCCTTTCTTAAAATCTATTTTATCATTAGTACATACATAAAGTCCTGATTTCATATAGTATTTAGGATAATTAATTTTTGTTCTACTTCCGTATACAGCTTTTCCATATTTACTATAATTATATATACCAAGTTCTCTTTCCGTATTTGGCATTATAGTTTCTTCAATCCACACTTGAAGAACAAAAGGTTCAAAATTATTTTCATTAAAAAAGTTAATTATTTTATCTCTATCAGCATTTGTTAAATATGGAAAAGATACTTTCCAAGTATCATAGCTTTTAACAGGAAGCCTCCTGCAAAAATAATGACCGCTTTGAGAAAAATACTGTTCATGTGTATAATTTACAGTATGCGTTTTGGTTTTATCATGAGGAGGGAAATCTACTGCCTCTCCTATAATAAAATATCCGCATTCTATAATATTGCCGTCTGCTTTTTTATTAAAAATTATTTTTATTCTTGTAAACTCAACAGGAGCTATATTATAAACTCCATAATTGTTTTTTATATAAACATTATAATAAATAAAATTGCCGTATATATCTTCTATTTCTATATTTATATTTTTAATATTTGTATTAAAAATAGCAAAACAGTTTATAGTACCTTTCCCATCTAAAAATAAACTTGCCTCTTCTTCGCTTTTGAATCTTCCAACTTCCAGAGTTTGATAATTAAACATATTTTCTATAGGAAAAAAATCATCTTCGCCTCCAGATATAGTATACGGAAATAGATTAAATATGTTATTACATAATAATCTCATAATATACCTCTCTGGCTGACAACTTTTACACCTCGTTTGCTTAAATTGAGCATAGTACTTGCCACTATCTTTCCATCAAGCATTAAATAAACAGGCTGATTGAATACAGTTTCTGATGTTTTTGTATCAACAGAATAACTGCCATCTTCAGCTTTACTTGCTTCAAAAATTTGACTTCCTATTTTTGAAAGTATTCTATCTTCAAGAGGTATAACCGCTTCATCGCTTGCTCCCTCTCCAATTACAGCATTAATTCCTCCGTTTCTTCTTTCAACAAGTCCGCCTTTTGCTAAGTATTTAGGCTCTTGCGGTTTAGCTTGGTTCATTGTTACCAAATTAATAGCACCGCTTCCTACAATTCCAAGTAAAGTAGCATAAGCAAGTAAATTAGCAGGGAAAGGGACTGCCATTGCTGAGGCTAGAGCGTTTATTGCTGCCTGGGCTAAAGAAGCTGTTGCCTGAGCCAAAGACATTTTCCAACTTTCCATTTGAGAATTATATTCAAGCCTCATCTTTTCATTATTGTAGTTTTTTTCTACTTCCATTTGTTTGGCTTTAGCTTCTTCTTCTATTTGTATTTTAGCTAGTTCTTTTTGTTTCTCTTCAAGTTCAGCTTTTATTCTCTCCTGCTCATAAAGTCCTAGAGCAACTTTTTGTCTATTTTGTAATTGCTTTATTTCTTTTAATAAACTCTGCTTTTGAGAGTTTTCCATTATTCCTATAGCTTCAAGTCTTGCTTTCTTTTCTTCTTCTATCGCTTCTAATGCCGCTTCTTTTCTTTCCTCATTTTTTTCTATTTCAAACTCTATAGCCTGTATTTGCATTTCCTGCACAGCAGAATAAAAATCACTTGTATAGCCGATTGTGTCATTAAGCATTTGAAGCCAATTGGCACTAAAATAACTTGCAAGGCTTTGAGTTGGAGTTTTCCAAAGCTCTCCAAACTTCTCTTTTAATATTTCTACTTGTTCAGTTGTAAGTTCTAATTCGTTTGTTATGCTCTCTATGCCGCTTCTTACTATTTCGCTTTTCTGTCCTTGCTGTTCGGCTTCACTTACTTTATCACCGAACTCCTCAGCAACTGCCACACCTCTTTCATAAGCGGATATACTATTTTCTATTTCTTTTACTAATTCTGAAAATCTATCAGTTTTTATGCTGTCTAATGCGTATCCGTAATTATCACTTAAATACTTTATCTGATTAGTATTCAAGTTTAATGCTGTACTCATTTCTGTGAGTATAGCACCTACTTTATCTTTTTTAGCTTCAAGAGCTTCAGCATCACTTATTTCAGCACCCATATTACGAAGGTTGCTGACTCTTCTTTTTTCTTCTTCCTCCGCTTGTTTCAATAGAGCTAAATAATCTTCATAAGTTTTTCCGCTTGTCTTTACAGCATCAGATTTTCCTTTTATTGCATTAATGCTCTTTTCATTAGCTTCTTTTTCCTTAGTCTCTAAATCTATTCCATCTCTAGTTAGAGACTGTCTTAAATGCATACTTTGATTTAAGTCATTTCTTTGTTTTTCTAATGTATTTAATGTATTTTCTACTTCTGATAATTTTTTATAATCAGACCTTTTTAATATTTCATCATTAGCTTGGCCTTCGCTCATACCAGCTGAATATAAGAAAGTTTTTAGATTTTCAACAGCAGCATTATATATCTTTCGCTTTTCTTCTAATTCTTTTATTTTTGTTTCTATAGTTTGTATTTGTATACTTTCTTCTGCCGTTCTATAATCTTCTAACTTCATAGTAGCAGAATCTATATAGGTTATTCCATCTAAAACTACAGTTTTTAAATTAGGATATAGTCTAGTAAGTTTATCAGTTACTTGTCTTAATCTTTCAGTAGCTGCTGCATCTAACTCTTTGGCACTAGCTAGTTTTTGATACTCTTCAAATAAACCTACATCTTTAAAAGCATTATCATTTAATTCTTTTGTGCTATTAGCTAATTGGTTTGAAGTCTCTATTAATGCTTTATATTCCTGATTTAATTTATATGCTTTTACTGCTAAAGCACCAAGCCCTACAGTTAAAGCTGTTATAACTCCAACAGGACTTGCAAACATAACAGTATTTAATGCTTTCCAAGCTGTGCTTAATCCTTGAATAGAACTAGCGGATGTTTTTAATGTAGATACTGCATTTTTAAAATCTGATATAGTTTTCTTAGCTTCTGTTAATCCTTTTCCAAGTCCTACTATACCTTTTAATGCAGGACCGAAGCCTGCTGCTAAAGCAACAAATCCTACACTTGCCGCTTGCAAAGGTGCAGGCAAATCGCTGAATGTTTTTATTAATGATATTATAGTAAGAATCATTTTTTCAGCGAGAGGAACTGCTTTATCTCTTATAACAGGAAGTAAATCTTCATTAACAACAGGAAGAAGGCTGTTTCCAAGCTCTATTACTAAAGCACTAAGTTCTGCTTTTATTTTTTCAAACTGTCTTGCTGGACCATCATCTATTTTTTTGAATGCCTCAGCTGTAGCACCTGCTGAATTATTCATTTGATCTAAAGCATCTTTGAACTTACTAGCATTCTTTCCAGATAATGCCAAAGCAGCATTTCCTGCCTCAACGCTGCTGAACATACTAGAAACATCTTTTCCGCTTTTAGCAGCTTTTTCAGCAAGCATTTGCAGAGCTTCCTGAAGAGTACCGCCTTGTTCGATAAACTCTTTAAAGCTAGTTCCTGCTATTTCTCTAAACGCTTTATCTGTGGTGCTGCCTTCTTTATTAAGCTCTACTAAAGCTTGCCTAATCTGCGTTGTAGCCACAGAAGTAGGCGTACCCTGTGCAGTCATTACAGCAATAGCAGCTCCTATATCTTCAAACTGAACACCTAATGCTGAAGCGGTAGGAATGACATTAAATAAAGATTTTGATAACTGAGTAAAATCAGTTTTTCCTAGCTTTACAGTTTGAAACATTATGTCCGAAGCTCTATTAACATTAAGAACTTCTGTTCCATAAGCATTTGTCACTGAAGTAAGTCCGTCTACTGACGTTTCTAATTCAGCAACACCTGCAACTGAAGCTTCAGCTGCTGTTTTTAAGAAGTCAAATACATTTTCTCTAGGAACTCCTGCAGAAAGTGATTGATATAAAGCAGGTACTACTTCTTCAGGTACTTTTCCGATTTCTTTAGAAAAAGCCAAAGTTTCCTGCTTTAAAGATTCAAAACCTTCACTCCCTAATTTAGGAAGAAGCGTAAGAACCTCACGCATTCCATTATCAAAATCAGTAGCTTTTTTAGTTGCTAATGCAAAAGCTGTTGTTCCTGCAGCTATTGGAACAGTTAAACTTTTAGTAGCTAAAGAACCGAACTTATCAAAAGATTTTCCTATTTTATCAAAACCTCTTTCTAAGTCGGTTGTTTTATCTTTAAGTTTTCCAAATGCTTCAATAGCTTGGGAAGCATCTGCATATATACTGACATTTAAGTTACTCATTTATTTAATTATCCGTTATTATTGTTTCTATTTCCCAAAGCCCTTGCTTTTCTCTTCTTATAGTTTTATTTCCCTGCTTTGTTTCTGTTACATTATTATCTGACTTTGTTTCTTCTTGAACTTCGATTATATAAGGCAAATTTAAAGAAGCTGTATAATAGAGCAGAAGTCTTTGCAAACTCATCTCCATCATACAGTCTTCTGTCCAGCCATAACTATGAGCTAGATGTGCCAACAATTTTATTAGTTCTATTTTTATTAGTTTTCTTTTTTTTTATTTTTTGTATTAACCTCTTTTGTTTCTTTTGAATCAGTTCCTGCATGAAGATAAGATTCAAATATCATATTCAGTAATTTTAATAATTGATCATAATTAAACTCTTCCAATATTTTTTCTCTATCTACATTTGCATTTTGTCTTTCTATAAGAGGAATTACTATCTCATCAATCAATAACTCTATATTAAAATCTTCATTGTTCTGAATGCTCTTAAAGTGATTATTTACTTTAAGAGCTATTTTAAGAGATAGATCATTAACATTAATGTTATAATCTCCAAGTTTAGCATAAACTGCTTTCTTTTTACTAAACTCTTCTAAATCTGTAATTACTATTTCCATAATTCTTATTCAAACTTTCCCCAAAAAAAAGATCATAGGGAAGCTTTACTTCCTCCTAATTTTTTATTAAGCTGCAACATTAATAACAATGTCTAATTGTTTATCTTCATTGCCTGCTTTCTTAGCTGTTATCTTCAATGTTACACTGCCTGCTGCCTTACCTGTAATAGTGAATACTTTATCAGCATCATTGTATTCAACATCAATAAAGCCTTGTTCTTCTGGCTCTATTAAATATGTTATTTCATCAGCATTGCTTGTAATATTTATTGTAGGTTTTTCTCCGACTCTTAAGTCTAAACTTTGCTTGTTAGCTTCCAAAGTAAGAACTTCTGCCACAGTAATTGGTATGCTGAGTGTTATATCTTCATTGCCTGCTTTTTTACCTACTACTTTCAATACAGCATTTCCTGCTTTTTTTCCTGTTATAGTGAACACTTTATCCGTATATTCAGCATCAAAATAATCTTGCTCAGTAGGTTCTAAGCTATAATCTATAGTATCAGCGTTGCTTATAAGATCTATAGTAGGTTTTTCTCCGACTTTTAAGCCTAAACTTTGCTTGTTAGCTTCCAAAGTAAGAACTTCTGCTACAGTAATTGGTATGCTTATTATTTTATCTTCACATCCAGCTTTTTTAGCTATAATTTTTAATACAGCCTTGCCTGCTTTTTTTCCTGTTATAGTAAATATCTTATCAGTGTCATTATATTCTGCATCAAAATAATCTTGCTCAGTAGGTTCTAAGCTATAATCTATAGTATCAGCATTGCTTGTAAGATTTACATTCGGTGCTTCACCAACTTTCAAATCTAAACTTTCCTTGTTTGCTTCTAAAGTAAGTTCCTCTTTTATAACTTCATCTTTTTCATCATCGCTGACTGCTTGTTCATCTTCATACCATGCAAGCTGTTCTCCGCTTTGCTGACTGCCTGATGTAGTTGCTGTAAAACTCAATTTCCCTACTAATACATCCTGTGCTTTATCTGAAGGGAATGTAAACTCTAAGCCTCCTGCTATTGAAGCTTGTGGTAAATATATTCTAAATTCTTTACCTTCAGCATTAGTATTAACTATCATTATGCATTTAGGTTTTATTTTAGAACTTTTTCCGCCTGTTGTCATTCTTACCATTTTAGGCATTATTCTAGTATATGTTATAATTAAAGTATCTGTACTAGGAGATATTTTACTATCTGTAATTTTTATTCCATTAGTTCCTATTTTTTCGTAGCTTGATTCTTCTATGAGAATATTTCCCATAGAGTTTTTCTTTTCTACTTTAGTTATTGTGACTTCGCTTCCATCTGCATTCTTAAATGGAACTTTTATTTCTTCACCTCTTTTATATGTATCTGATTCTACCACATACTGTTTTGTAACTTCTGTTTTACCATCATATTCGTTTATATTATCAATACCGCCTCTTGCCATAGCATAGTTTTTGAAATTAATTTCTAAACTATCAAGTGAAACCTCAATTTTATGCTCTGTCTGTAGAGTAGCTATAGTTCCTGCATTGTCACTTTCTATATCTGCTGTAGACATAGTTTCTTTTAAACTAACATTGCGTCCTGCCCCTATGTCTACAAGTTTATCAAATCTATCTCCAATTAAAACTTTTGCACTTCCGTATCTTATTGTACTTTTTTCTTGAACTTGTGTTTGACTCATAAAATATCCTTATAATTAATATTTATATAATATATTTACTATGCTTACAGCTTGATAAAAATCTTCAGTATAGTTATGTGTTTCATTTGAAACGCTGCATCCGCATATTTCTGTATCATCAATAATAGCTGTTAAATTGGTAAAATATTTGCCTATTGCTTTTTGTATATTCAATGCTTTACTCAAATCATTAGAATATACTGCTATTTGATAAACATTCCTGCCATATTCAAATTCATAATGCGGTGTGCTGCTTGTTAAAGAATAAACTATATATGTTTTATTTTTATCTATTTGAGAATCAGAAACGAAATCTAAATAAACTCCGTCCGCTTCTCTTTTTGTTAATTCTTTAAGTATTGTATATATAGCATTCTCAATCATTATTGTTATACTCCTGCTCGGCTATAAATACAAAGCAAATAAATTTGCTTTGTGCCTCGCATTCGCTATTTATTCTTTTTGTTTGCTTTGTCTATTGCTTGCTGTAATTTTTGTTTTATATATTCTTCTATAACATCTTTTTTACTTTCAAAAATAGGAATTAAAAGAGGCTGAGGAGGCTGAGAAACTGTCCCATATTCAGGGAAGCGTACATAATATCTATCTCCCTGTTCTTTATACCATTTTATTTTGTTCTTAGATGGAACTCCGCCGCCTTTTTTTTCTAATGTTCCAACTTTTATAGCTACTGAAGTGTCGCTTCCTTTTGATGATTTTCTTTCTTTTACATCATAGTATTTATTTTCACTCCAGCCTCTACTTTTTGCCTCAGCATTGGCTTCTTTTGCAATTTCATTTCCTGCTTTTCTAGCTCCTGCTTTTATAGCTTTCTTGAAATCGCCGCCTAGTTCTTCTAAAGTCTTTCTGAACTCATCAAGTCCTTTTATACTTATAGAAGTTTTTCTGATAACACCTGACATATTATCCGCTTTTATTATTTATCAATTTTTTTATTGTAAATATACATTCTATATTTTTATATGAAACATTTTCTCTATAAATTACTTCATAAATATCATCTTCATTATTTATTTTGGCCATCATTCCTTTAGTATCAAACTCTTTGAAATAATGAGTATGTACTTTTAAAGTTCTTTCTAAATCTTTTCTTTTACCTTGCTGTATATCTTTAAATGTTATATCTTCAATAGAACATTTAACTTTTCTTAATTCTTTTAATTGAGTTTTTCCTGTTCCATTTTTATTATCTACATATTCAGATATATAAAAAGTTATAGAATGTATCAGTTTAGCCACTTTCATAAAGTAAACTTTTCCCTAGCTATAGCCAATAATCTATGCACACCTTCCAAAGCTACTTTTTCACTTTGACTGGCTTCTCCTGTTTTGCTTTCAAAATAATGAGTAGCAAGTCCAAGAATTGCATACTTAACTTCAGGAGGACAATCAATTCTTTTGTATTCTGTTTCATTAACTTTATTACAATAGCTGATTGCACTATCTAAAGCCAATTGCAGTATATCATCATCATAATCAATGCCTTCTAAGTTTAGAAACTTTTTAAACTCAGTCAAAGTAACTACGTTTGTCATCATCTTCTGCCTCTTGCGAAAGCACGCCTTTGTCGATTACATTAGAAACATCAATATCTATAGTGTTATCAATACTTTTAGGATTGCTACTCATATAAAAGCCTTATTAAAAATTATTAAGCTGCATACGCTTGATCATTTGCTAATAATCTTACAAATGCTGATTTTTGTATAGGAGCACCGTCTCCCCAATATCCTACTTGGAAACCTACCTGATTTGTTTTGCTGTATAATTCATATAGAACCTGCAACTCCATTGATAAACTGTCCATGATCCAATAATAATTTAAGTTTCCTAAAAAACCGAAGTATTTTGTAGATTCCAGCTTATCTTCTATAAAGTCATTCTGTATAACAGGTATTCCAAGTAAAACACTAGGCTGTCCTGCTACTAAACTTTCCTGCCAAATAGGGCGGTCCTGCTTATCTTTTAATTTTCTTAATGCCGCAATAGCTTTCTTATTGAGCATCCACACCGCACCATTTTGGTATCCGCCTTCTAAACCGCTTACGGCATCTACTAAACCATCATAAGTTATAGCAGCATTTGCAGTTCCTACTTTGATATCTCTATCAGTTGGAATAGCGGCTGTATTATCTGAAGTCTGTGCGAATATTCCTAAAGGCTTATCTGTTCCATTGCCATATAAATAATTATATTCCAATGTAGCTGCTAATTTGAATGCTATTCTTTGCTGTACAAAAGCTTGAATATCTATATTGCTCTGCTTTATTAATCTCTTACTAATTTTTACCAATTTAGTTAATTGATTTGCTTTCATTTCTCTTTTACCGAAAGCCATATTAGCATCTTCTTGAACTTCACCTATTTCTGATGTCCATTCAAGATTATTTAAATCACTTTCTAGCGTTGGTATTCCTATATTAGAATATCCGTTCATAGCAGGAATTATATTTGCTCTTGTTCTTATTCGTACAGTTTTATCAAGTTCTTTTATAATATCTTTTACAAGATACTGAGGTGCGATAGTATTACCGCCACCTTCAGCAACTCCTGCCTGAAGTGTTTCCCTTATCTCTTTATCATTGCCTGTTCTAAACCATCTATCTACTTTAGATCTTAATTCAGCTTCATTATCAGCATCGGAAGTATCTAAATTATCAGCTGTATTTCTTTTATTCATAGAAGAATTAGTTTGAAGCGATAGAAGTTTATCATATCTTTCTATCTCTTTATTTCTGTTTTCTATAACCTGCATTAAAGTATCTATATCATTATCTAATTTTGATATATCATCTTTTTTAATGTTTCTCTCTTCTATACTCATAGAAGAATATGCATTTCTTTTTTGCATAAGTTCATCAAGAGTTGTTAAAGCTAAAGCATTTTCATTTTTTAGTTTTTCTATTAAAGCTCTTAATTCTTCTGGTTTCATAATTTGATACTCCTTGTTGTTATTTATTTTTTATTTTTAGATATTGTATTTTTCGCTTATATTCCTTACTTCTATCTTCAAAGCCATCATTCTCTATAGGTATAGATTTATCAGGTGGTTTTGGAATATATGCATCATTATTTTGATCTCTAACATTTGTTTCTGTATAAGCAGGAAATGTTACTAATGATATTTCATGCAAAGTAATTTCTTCTACTTCACGAATAGGCATTCCATATTCTTTTAATGTTTCTTTATTATCAAGCCAATTTTCTCTTACTACTTTGAAGCCGAAAGACATTTGCTTTATATCGCCTCTGTCTACGCTTTCTTTTAAATCTCTTGCCCAAGTAGTATTTGGTAAAGAAACTTCAAAATATAAGCCCTTATCATCTTCTCTTAAAATTAGTGTGCCAGCACTTTTTCTGCCAAGTACATATCTTGTGTCATGTCCCCAAAGACATACTTGATCATTTTCTAATAATGATTTAGTGAAAGCACCTCTGTTTATACGCTCTCTAAATAAATCACCATAAAGAGGCTCACTTAAAGAATTATATACAATAGCATAGCCTCTTAATTTAAGAGGTTCACCTTCGGTGTCTGTGCTTTTTTGGATATCAATATCTATACTTCTAATTTCATTATTATTCACTGGCATTTTTATCTTCCTCTTCTAATTTTTTATTTTTATCATTATTATTTATATTAAAGTTTTGATTGTCTTCAGTTTCTTTAGGTTCTTCATAAACTGTTTTTATTGGTCTTATTTGTTGAGAAACGAAATACTCATCTCCATATTCATCATCTACTTCATTAAGGTTTTCTTGTCTTCTCCATTCATTTCTAGTAAGAACACCATTATTCAATTTGATTTGATTCGCTTGCTGTCTTGTAAGAGTATCGCCTCTCAAAAGTCCGTCCAAATTAAACTCTATATTATATTTTTTTCTTTCTGATTCGCTTAATAAATAGCCGTTTAATGCTTTTTCTATACGAACACACCAAGGTCTTATGGTATGAGTAACAAACTCTATACTTTGATGTTCTATATTATTATTTGTACTTCTGCTTAAATCACCGATTAAATGAGGAGGTACACGGAACACTCGGCATATTTCTTCTACTGAAAATCTTCTGCTTTCTAAAAACTGAGCATCTGACAAATTCATTGTCACAGGCTCTATTTTCATTCCTTCTTCAAGAACAACTATACCTTTTTCCCAAGCCTCTCTGAAGCTTTCTTTTAAGTTTTTTTTAGCATCTGAACTTAATTTTTGCGGATGTGAAATAATTGGAACTTTTTTAACGCCATTAGAAAAGAAATCTAATGCAAAATTATCTTGATAAAGTCCTGTAGTTATTTGCTTACGCATCATAGCTATTGGACTGTATCCTATCACTCCGTTCCATCCAAGTCCTGCTATATGCATAACTTGTGCTGGAGATAAAGTGATTATTCCTCCATCATCAGAGTATTCAAACATTTTATCACCATTTGAATCTCTATATACTTTAATTTTATTAGAATCTATTAAATAAAGTTCTGTTACTCTGTTAAAATTATCTCTTACTACTTCTACAAAACCGTTGCCTTGAAGAAGTATTTGGGTGATTAGACTCTCTATAAATGATACGGATGTGCATTCTTCATTAGGAGAGTCATGCAATAATTTATATAAAGAATGATCTTTAGCTTTTACTTTATTATTTCCATTTATTTTATATACAAAAAGAGGTAAAGTTGCTATTGTTTCTGCTATAACTCTCACGCATGCAAATACTGTAGAGAAAGTTAAAGCAGTATTAGGATTGACTGCTGATAGAGTTTTATCATTTTGAATTGATAAAAAATTACTTCCATCTATATGGCTAAAATCAGGAAATAGCCATTTTTTTATATAATTCCTTATATTTTTTATTACAGACATATAATATATAAAAAAATATAAGGAAATATAAGTTTTATATTGTTATTTTATTACAAGAACTTAAAGTCCCACTGTGTGCCTTTATTTTTACTTATTACGGTATTTGTATATACTGTATTTTTAGTTTTTTATTATTGATTTTTTATCTTTTTAAGATAGAATATAATATATGTCGATATGTAGAGGGTAAAAATCTAATGTTATATAAAGATTTTGAAGAGAGTAAGAATAATATTATTGCTAAAAGAAATAAAATATGGATTAAAAATAGAATATTTCCTAAATGGATAAATCCAGAAGAAATAGATTTGGAGCAATTTTTTACAAAAGAAGATACTGCTAAATATTGCTACAATAATCTATTATCTTTTTTAGACAAAGAAAAAATAGATATATCAAACTATACTTTTGTTGAACCTTCAGCTGGTAATGGTGCTTTTTTTAATTTATTAGATTCAAAAAATAAAATAGGATTAGATTTAATGCCTTTATCTGATGGTATATTGGAACAAGATTTTTTACTATGGTCGCCTGATGATTTGACTAAAAAGTATATATTTATAGGTAATCCTCCATTTGGTTACAGGGCTTGGCTTGCTTTAGCTTTTATGAACTCAGCAGCACAATATGCTGATTATATAGGATTTATATTGCCTATGTCATTTCAGAGTGATGGAAAAGGTTCTCCAAAAAATAGAGTAAACAATATGAAGTTAGTACATTCTGAAATACTTCCAAATGATAGTTT
The DNA here is from genome assembly GCF_001049755.1 of Brachyspira suanatina. Classification (NCBI taxonomy): domain Bacteria; kingdom Pseudomonadati; phylum Spirochaetota; class Spirochaetia; order Brachyspirales; family Brachyspiraceae; genus Brachyspira; species Brachyspira suanatina. Next base: position 254,104 of record NZ_CVLB01000003.1, read on the forward strand.
TTATAGATTAGATAATAAAAAAATTACTGTGAATGCTTTATGGCAAATATGGAAAAAAGGGAATAGTGATTTAGAAGAAAAGAAGTCTTGTGATGATTGGGTAGATATATTTACTGTTGATACTAGAAAAGAAAGAACTTGCGGAATAGAAAAAATGAATAATGCTGATTTTTTTCTTCAAAGAACATATTATACACAACAGCCTAAATTAGTAAAAGATTTTTCAGAAGTAAAATATGTATGCGGATATGGTATTATAATAAAAAAATCTAAAAAAAAAGTTGAAAATATATTAAACAGTATAAATTGGAATGATTACAGTAATTTGGCAACGCATAATTGCAGACATATAAGTATGTATCATATAGAAAAAGCCTTAATAGATAGGGGAATTGTTAATGCCTGATAGTATTTATAGTGAATTATTTTTACATATTTTAGAAAAATATCATAATCATTCTAAATGGGATAATGCCGAATTTAAAAAAATAAAAACACTTTCTAATACAGGTGTAGGAAGTGTTGGTCAGGATTTTATTCATGAATTATGTAATAAATTAAATATCAATTCTAAACTTTCTAAAAAGTCTACAGATGTAAGAGATAAAAATGCATATGATATAGAAATAGAAAATATTGATTTTGAGATAAAAACTGCAACTGAAGATACAAATTTTAATTTTCAATTTAACCATATAAGATATCATAGAAAATATGAGGCTATAATTTGTTTAGGTGTCTCTCCAGATGATTTATATTTTAATATATGGTCTAAGTCTGATATTTTAACAGGTAAGGCAGGTAATTTAGTTAGTATGGAAAAAGGAGCAAATGCTTCTTATAAACTTACAAAATCTAAAAAATCATTATATAAAATAAATGAATTTGAAAATATATTATTAAGTTTTATCAATAATTTCAAGAAATAATTTCCAATAACAACTTTCCTAACCAGACGACTGTCTGCCTATATCGAAAAAGCTCCTGAATTATTTTTTTTACGCCATAGGCGGACATTTGTCTAGTTATAAAATATTATATTACTTATTATTAATGTAGATTTTTAACTAAATTATAATCTCAGGAGTATAAATGCCCGATAAAGCCAAAAAAGCCCCAAAAAATGCCCAAAATAAGCCAAAAAAAGCCGTTAAAATACCAAATCCTGCTAAAAGCATGCCTACGGCACCAGAATATTTTTGTGGGTATTCTTTAAAAAAATGGAAAGAACTTGCTCCTATTTTTGCTGAAAAAAATATGCTTGGAGATGCCGATTTATCAGCATTTGAACTTTTATGTCTGCATTATGGTGATGCTATGAATCTTTATGAAGCTATGATTAATGAAGGCGGTTCTATAGCTGGATATTTAGCAGGTAAAAACTCTCAAACAATGGGCGAATATTTAGCATATCATAAAGCTATAACAGCATATACTAAAATGCTTACCGAGTTCGGTTTAACTCCTGCTTCTAAAAAGAAAGTTCCTGCACCTGACACTATAGAAGAGGATGATCCGCTTGAAAAAATGATAAATGGTTAAATATGATGTATACTTATGAAGAATATATCAATAAAGTTATAAATAAAGAATTACCAGTCTGTCAAGCTGCTTTTTTATCTGTGAAAAGGCATTTGGACGATATAGAAAAATCAAAAAATAATGATTATCCTTTTTATTTTGATGAGAACGAAGCTAAACGTCCTATTACTTTTATTCAATCTTTAGTACATACGAAAGGAGAATGGGCAAATCATAATATTATACTAGAGCCTTGGGAACAGTTTATAATAGCAAGTATATTCGGATGGAGAAGAAAGGAAAATAAACTCAGACGTTACAAAAAAGCATATGTTCAAGTGAGCAGGAAGAATGGAAAAACTACTTTTGCATCTGGCATTGGTAATTATTGTTTTTTCTGCGACAGTCCTGCAGAGGCTGGAGTTGAAATATACTATATAGCTACTAAAAAAGATCAAGCGAAAATTGCATGGAGTGAAAGCGAAAGGCAAATAAGAAAAGCAAAAGCTCTTAATAAAGAAGCGATTACATATAAACAAACTTCTACAATTACAAAGAAAAAAGATACTGCCTCAAAATCCAAACCGCTTGGACAGGACAGCAATACTGAAGACGGATTAAATCCGCATTTAGTTATAGTAGATGAATACCATGCTCATCCTGATAATGAATTATTAAATGTTCTTGAATCTGGAATGGGAGCTAGAAGGCAGCCTCTTATATTTATAATTACTACGGCTGGATTTGATAAATCTTCAGTATGTTTTTCTGAATATGAATATGCAAAGCAAGTATTACAAGGTTCATTAAATAATGATGAGTATTTTACTATAATATACGAGCCTGATAACATCAATGATATTTGGGTATTTATGTCTGAATATAAAGAAAAGTTAAATAAAAATGAAGATGTTTCAAAGCAGGAAGAATTAATAAATAAAATTATTTTTCAAGCTAATCCTAATATAAATGTTTCTGTAAAAGACAGTTACCTAAAATCTAGGCTTTTAGAAGGACTAGATAAACCTATTCAAAGAACAGATATTCTTACAAAGAACTTGAATGTTTGGACACAGGCAAGCGAGGTTTGGATTTCTTCTGACAGGTGGCTTAAATCTTATTCACATCAAAATATAAATATAAATGAATTAAAAGGCAGGAAGGCATGTATTGGTTTAGATTTGGCAACGACAAGAGATATAGCGGCTTATGTTTTATGTTTTGATTCTATTGATAATGGTCCATATATACTTCTGCCACGATTCTTTATGCCTCAAGAAAATATCAGGCAGCGTTCTAAAGAGGACAGAGTACCTTATGAATTATGGGCTTCTCAAGGTTTAATTACTTTAACAAGCGGTGATATAATAGATTTTGATGTTATAGAATCTTCAATCTTAAATGATGCTGCATATTTTGAAATTATAGAAATAGCTTATGACCCTTGGAAAGCTATTGAAATAGTAACACACTTAGAAAGCGAAGGCTTCAAAATGGAACAGGTTAGGCAGTCTTTTGCTGTTGGAGGTTTATCTGAAGGAACTTCTTTATTTGAAAAAACTATAGATGAACGAAAACTTTTACATGGTAATAATGCAGTTCTTAATTGGATGATAAGCTGCTGTGAAGTAAAAACAGATGGTAGAGATAATTATCTTCCTGTAAAACCTGACAGAAGAAGATCATATAAAAGAATAGATGGTGTTGTAGCCTCTATTATGGCTCTTCATAGAGTGATTAAAAATCATTTTGAAGATACGACAAGTATTTATGAAAGCGAAGGTGTATTTACCTTATAATCTGGATACTTTATATATTATTATATATAAAGTATCCATTTAAATAATTAAAAAAAGGTTTACAGTACTTTCAAATTGTCTATTTCATATTTTATTTTATTCATATATCTAGTTAATATTTTGTTAATTTTATTTCTAATTGTATCTTTTTCTAATATTTTAGATGATAACTTTAATAATACTGCATAATGTGCCATAAACTCTTTGTTTGTTTCATCACTTATATAAGTAGAGTAAACTGGATAATTGCATACAGTTTTATTATCTTTAATGTGAGCTCCTATAACTTCATCGTATCTTCTTTTTCCATTTATATAATATTCTATATATACTGCCGCATCATATTCTCGTATGTCTGCAAATAAATTATTATTATTTAATAATTTTCTTATTTCTATTGTAGCTTCATTATTATTATTTTTTTCTAATGCTTCTAATTGCTTATGATTTTTTGATTTTTTATTCATTTTTAATTACCTCTTTTTAATTAATGATTTATGGTGTGACAATAACTCTTTGTCGAAAGATAGCAAGTCATTTTCTCTAAAAAGTTATATTTTTTATATACAGCTTTATATATAATAAAGCTGTATATTCATTGTTATCTTAAGCAATATTTAAATTATTTATTTCTGCCTCTGTTTTTGTTATATAATAACCTAATAATTCATTTATTTTTGTTTGCATTTCTTTTCTCATCATTCTTGATGATAATTCTAAAAAATCTGCATAATTATTTATAATATCATCGCTTGTATTAGTATCTACTCTCATGCTATATACTCTGAAAGAAGATATTATTTTTCCATCTCTATCTTTATCAGTTCTTACTATCTCCTCATTATTAAAATTAACTTCTGCATTATATCTATTCAAATCAACATCTAATTTATCATTACTTAATAATTCCCTTATTGCTTTTGTAGCCTCTTTATTATTGTTTTTTATTATTGCTAATTCTTTTTTTAATTGTTTATTCATTTTTAATTACCTCTTTTTTAATTATTTATGTGATGACAATAACTCTGTTTGGAAAGATAGCAAGTTCTTTTCCCAAAAAAAGTTATTTTTTTCTCACTTATTTATTAAAATTAAGGCAAAAAATAATGGGCTTTTAAGCCCATTATTTTTCAATATCATAATTAAATATTATTATTATTTAATATGTCACATGCCTCTATATTCTTTTTTAATACTTCTATTAAATGTTCATAATCTTTTATAGATTCTTTATCTTCTTCAAAAAAAGATAATAACAAATTAAATAAATAGCTAGCGTTTTCATATCTGCATTCTCTTAATGCCTTAGTTGCCTCACCGTATATTCTAAAATATCTCTCTAATTGAATCATTTTTAATTACCTCTTTTTTAATTATTTATGTGATGACAATAACTCTGTTGCGAAAGATAGCAAGTTCTTTTCCGCAAAAAAGTTATTTTTTCTCACTTATTTATTAAAATTAAGGCAAAAAATAAGGGGCTTTAATACCCCTTATTTTTACTATTAAAGTCCTTTCATAAATAGCTTACATCCTGCTATATTATTATTAATGCTTTCTTTTAACTCTTCATAATCTTCTATAACATTTTTATTATTTTCTAGCATTTCAAGTAAATATTCAAATTGATCTGCAGCACCATCATATTCTTTTTTTTCTACTAAATCTAAAGCCTTTTCATAAATTATAAAAAACATTCTTAATTTAATCATTTTTAAATACCTCTTTTTTAATTATTTATTATGGTGTGACAATAACTCTGTTCCAAAAGATAGCAAGTTCTTTTCCGCAAAAAAGTTATTTTTTCTCACTTATTTATTAAAATTAAGGTAAAAAAATAGGTGGTATGCACCACCTCTTTTTTTGTTAATTAAAAAAAGTTTTCTAGCTTATTGCACAAATCTATATTGTTTTCTATAGTTAATTTTAAATCATCATAATTATTTATATATTCTTTATGATCTTCTAGTAATGTTAATAATACTTTATATTGGAATGAAGCTTCATTATAATTCTTATCTTCAAATGCTTTAAATGCTTTTTTATACAAAGTAAAAAGTTCTTTTAAGTCAATCATTTTTAATTTTCCCCTTATTTTTACTATTAAAGTCCTTTCATAAATAGCTTACATCCTGCTATATTATTATTAATGCTTTCTTTTAATTCTTCATAATCTTCTATAACATTTTTATTATTTTCTAGCATTTCAAGTAAATATTCAAATTGATCTGCAGCACCATCATATTCTTTTTTTTCTACTAAATCTAAAGCCTTTTCATAAATTATAAAAAACATTCTTAATTTAATCATTTTTAATTACCTCTTTTTTAATTATTTATTATGGTGTGACAATAACTCTGTTCCAAAAGATAGCAAGTTCTTTTCCGCAAAAAAGTTATTTTTTCTCACTTATTTATTAAAAATTAAGGCAAAAAATAAGGGGCTTTAATGCCCCTCATTTTTTATAAAATTACATTCTATACAATATATAATTAGGACCTTTTGCCATTATTTTTTCTTTGAAAAATAGATAATTTTTATTTTTAATAAAATCTACCAATTCCTTAGTAGTGAACTCTTTAAATAGATTTACTATTACTTTTATATTAAGATCAATTATAAGTTCTTTTTTTTCTTTATCATATCTCCTTGAAAAAAAACCTCCTTCAAGTGAAAAGCTAGCATCTTTTATTATAAATTTAGCTATAGCCTCAGATGAAGTTTTAGAAAAATTAGTGTTTTCTAATATTTTTTTAGTAATACTATCTAATGTAAAAGTTGTCATTTTATTTACCTCTTTTTTAATTATTTATGTGATGACAATAACTCTGTTGCGAAAGATAGCAAGTTCTTTTCCGTAAAAAAGTTATTTTTTCTCACTTATTTATTAAAATTAAGGCAAAAAAATAAGGGGCTTAATGCCCCTCATTTAATATAATAATTATATTATTGTTTCATACAGCATATTATTAAATCATCATCACTAGTTAATATTTCATCTCCATATACTTTTTTCTTTCCTTCTAAATATTTAATAAAACCCTCTGTATCAAACTCTTTATAATTATCTCTTATAATATCATAGGCTATAGATACTTCATATTCATTATTTTTATTTAATGAAGCTAAAATTGGTAAACTTGATCCTTGCTCTTTTATTACGAAATGTTCTGCTAATAATTCAGCTGCTTTTTCTGAGTAGTATTCTTTTAATCCTTCTTTTATATCATTCAAACTAAAATTAACCATTTTTAATTACCTCTTATTTTTAATTATTTATGTGATGACAATAACTCTGTTACAAAAGATAGCAAGTTCTTTTCCCAAAAAAGTTATTTTTTTCTCACTTATTTATTAAAATTAAGGCAAAAAATAGGACTGTCTTTGGCAGCCCTACAAAAAATTATTTTTCTTTATCTTTTCTTTGACAGTTGATTATATAATCTTTTATATAATCTTAAATCATTAGTCATACTTGAATAATATTTAAATTTCCCTTCTTTAGTAAAAACTATACAGTTCACATTTTTTTTATGTAAAGCATATTTTTCTCTATCAAATACTATAATACTGTTTTTATTTTCTAATATTAATAAATTATTACCTAATCTTTTTTTGGCATCTTCTAATGTTCTTATTTTATCCTGCATATATAACCTCCATTTATTTAATCATAATGGTTTCTAATATTTTCATTATATTACCATGATTTTTTGTTCTTACCATTTTAGACATTAACAACAATAAATCTCCATAGACATCTCTATCTGTTATATCAACATCACCTATGCAATTTTGACTTGGAATGTGGTAGTTTAACGTATAAAACTTTCCATAGCAGAATGTAAAATCGGCAATATGTTTTCCGTATGCAAATATTTTTATTTGATTACTAAGAACTTCTATTGTTAAATGATCTGTATCAAATAATTGATTTAATATAAACTCTACATTTTTTATTACTTCTTTATTCATTTTTAATTACCTCTTCTTTAATTATTTATTATGGTGTGACAATAACTCTGTTCCAAAAGATAGCAAGTTCTTTTATGCGAAAAAGTCCTATTTTTTACACCCAAAATATTAAATTGTGTGTAAAGATAATTTTTATTATTTATAAATACAATAATTATAATAATAATTTAGAGGAGATATTATGGATTCAAGAAATAGTATATCAATTAATTTTAATTAGGATTTGTACAGATGGATTGTTAAGATGGTAAAAAATAATAAAGCAGATCCTTTCAATTATTCTAATGCCACATTTGGAGGTTTTGTGCAGGCTTGTGTTGCAAAAGCTAAAAAAGAATACGAAGAAAAAGGCAGTGAAATGCAGAAATTAAAAAAAAGAGTAGAAGAATTAGAAGAAACTGTAAAAAGAATTGATGAATTAGAAAATAAAATTAAAGAATTAGAAAAATGACATTGATACCCCCTAATAAAAAAGTTATCGCCATGCATAAAAGACTCCCCACTCGTTGCACCGATTGAAAGCCTGTAGAGATTTTACCCACCCCCACCAAACAAATATAAATCAGTTATAATTTTATTTAATGAATAAAAGTTAAAAAAAAATTATTTTTTTATTAAATTACTATTGACTTTTTGATTAAATGCGTATATAATATGTATATATTCAACGAAAGGAGGATATAAAAATATGGAAGCTATAACTTTCATAACTGCAGTGATATACTTGTTAGCCGCAATTATATCATTAGTTAATAGCATAAGAAAATAAGCTATTAATAAGCAGTAGAAAGCGGTTGGGGCTCCGACAAGCTCCAGCCGTAGCTTCCATATAACTATTATTATATATATATATAATAATAAGTCAATATAAATCAAGGAATAAGTTATGGAAAAAAAAGTAATAGAAAATAGAGGCGGTAAAAGAGAAGGTGCTGGAAGACCTGTCAGAGATATTAACAAAGGTAAAATGAATAGACATAATATAACTATGCATGATGATATATGGAACAGTATAGTAGAAAAGGCTGCCGAACTTAATTTATCAGCTAGTCAGTATATAGCTATGATACATAAAGAATACATTAATAATAACTAGATAATATGAATATAAAAAGATATAAAATAAAAGAATTAGAAAATATTATAAAAGATAGATATAAAGAAAGTAATAATATAAAAAATATTATTGTAAGATATAATGATATTGTTTTATTATTTAATTCTAATCTTTTAAAATGTCTAATAATAGATGATGAGCTTAGATGTAGCTGGACAGATGAATTGACAGGGAAACATCATATAAAGCAATATAATAATATTGAAGAATTATTAATTGTATTAGATATCATATTAAATTGAACTATAGTTGCGATAACATAAATTATCGCAACAATATTAATTACTATATTCTAAAATAAGTTTTTTAATATACTTACGTACACTCATGTTCTTTTCTTTAGCTAATCTTTTTAATAGCTTATATTCTTTAGATTTGAATCTGCAAACTATTAATTGTTTTTTCATTATTCTACCTCCAAACTTTTTAAGTATATGCCTGTTATAGCTATACTGCTATGATTTAATGCCTGTCTAATAAGTTCTATATCTTTGGTTTGTTTGTATAGGGTAACAGCAAAATAATGCCTTATATCATGTATAGAGTAGGCGGCTTTTATTTTACCTTGATTATACAAACGCTTTGAACTTCTATAAAAAATGTTTCTTATTACTTCAGAGCTTTTATTTCTGAAAGGATTATTAAAAGAAAGATTATTCTGTTTTAATAATTTAATAACTTTGTCAGTAACTTTCCAGCTTATTTCCTTGCCTTTTGAATATGAATAATATTTGTTATTTCTTATTTCTAGTTTAGGTAAAGCACCAACACGCACACCGCATTCCATTATAAAAATGATGGCCACTTTTATGAGAGGATCAGATATATCTTTAATTATTAATTCAATTTCTTTTTTAGTTGGCACTTCCAAACGTTTCTTATTTTTTACAGGCGGACGAGTTTTTGTACCTCGAAAAGGATTTTTCATAAATGGATATCTTCTTTCTAAAAATGAAAAGAAAGAAGAGCAGGAAGAAACTAATGCACGTATACTTAAATTAGAAAGCTCACTAGAATTAACTTCTGTTATAAAATCATCAGCTTCTCTTGCTTTAATAAATAAAATATTTTTATTATTCATTTTGCAGTATTCCTCTAGTTTATTAAGTCCGTTTTTATACTGTCTTTTTGTGTGATTGCTTTTTGTTTTTGAACATTGCTTAAAAAAGTTTTCTTTTTCTGTTTCATAATCTATCTGTTTAATAAGCTGCTCTTCTTTCATATAGTCAAGTATATTCAAGTAGTTAGCTTGTTTGTAAAGAAGTTCTGCTTGCTCTTGGCTTATTATATTATTATTTTGTAATATTAATTCTTTATATTTTTTAGAAGCCATGTTTATACCTTTTCATTAAATTAAAGACAAAAGCCTTCATTTAATGAAAAGAATATAAACTTTTATAACTTTTTAAATATACATAGCTATTATTTATTTTTAAACTTTTATATTATATTATTTTCAATCAATACCGTAAAAATATTAGTAGGTGATATTTTTACAGTATCATAGTGATGTTACGAAGATAAGTGTTAATCTGTTAAAACTTGGAATTAGTTTCCTCAAAATCTGACTTTGAGAATTCCCTCCTTTACAATTATAAGATTAAAAATGCCTACTTCATTTTTGATAATTGTCTATTATTGAATACTCTAATTACTCCAGATGTACATAGTCTATTAGTAGATACTTCATTATCTTTTAAATAACTATCATATTTTTGTACTCGTCTATGTACATTAGATTTACTTATATTTAATTTTTTAGCTATTGAATAAATACTTAAATGCTGATAGTAATACATATTAAATATAATTCTGTCTAAATCATTATTTATTGATTTATAACAATTAGATAAAACTATATCAGAATATTTATAATGAAAAAATATATATTCAGGCTCATACTTTTTATTGTCTGATATTGTATCAATTAAATATTTTTCTTTTTTATCATCATCTTTATATTTATAATCGCATACTTTTTCATAAAGCGATTTAGTACCTAATCTATAATTTATATGTTTTCTTCTGCCATGTAAAAATCTGTCTAATTCTCTAAAAATAAAATATTTTATAGTATAAAATAAAATCTTTGTATAAGTTTCTGCTATAATAGGTTTTGTACTATGTTTTATATAATTCAAACCTTTTATAAGTCCCATAAAACCAATGTTAATTAACTCTTCTTTTTCAAAAGATTTTATATAATATAAACTATTAACTACTTTATACACTAACAATTTCAAATTAATCAATATTTTATTTCGCATTATTATACTTTCTTCTTCATTAGTTATCTTTTTCCATTCTTTAATTATATTAAAATCATATTGTTTTTTTTCTTGTAATGTCATTTTTCACCTTTAAAGTAATTATAAAGTTCTTTTATTACACTTACTACTTTATCATCAATATTTAATAATATAGCATTTAATATCATAGCTGTATCTCTTGAAGTTTTATAACTTTGAATAAATATACCTTTTTTATTTTTTGGCACTATTCCTATAACATGAATACAGCCTTGTTTTTTTAATTTATTGGTAAACTCTTCAATATCTTTCTTTAATTCATCATTATCAATTAATTTAGTTATATTCATTAAAACGGTACCTCTTCATCATCTTCCTGACTATTATTTTCTGCTGTATTATTAGAATCTTTTTTATCAGCAAGCATCTGCATTGACTGCATAATAATTCTCACCTTAGATCTAGTAGTGTTTGTGTTTTTATCCTGCCACCTTTCCTGCCTTAGTGTTCCGCTTATACAAACCTGCTTTCCTTTTGTAAGATATTTATTTGCCGTTTCTGCAAGTTTATCAAATGCCACTATATCGAAATAATTTACTTCTGTAGTATTTTTTGTACTTATATAATAATTATTTGCTATAGAGAACTCGGAAATTTCTTTTCCGCCTTGGCTATACTTTCTCTGAGGATCAGCAGTCAATCTTCCTATTAATGTTACACCATTATGATCTGTCATAATAACTCCTTAACTCAATTTTTCTGCTATTAAAAAAAGCATACCGATTATGTCCGATAAAAAGAAACAAAGTAAATAAAATGCTTTGCCAATAGGATTTTTATTTGTTATGCTAAAAAATATACATATAAATCCAACTATATGCCAAGCATAAAAAAATAAATAACACATCATTTATATACCTCTACCTGACTATAATAATTTTTATATGATAGTGCTAATTTTCTAGGAAGTTTTGAAACTCTCTTAAATAATAAGCATTGATATTTTTTACCAATTATGCCAAACATATCTAATACGCCTTTTTATTCTTTTATAAATAGCTTTATATTTATTAGCTTTATTCTTTAAAGTCATAATAATTCCTTATCAAATAAGTTCTGTATTTCTTCTTCAAACTCTTTATATATATCTTTTAAACATTTTCTTATTTTATTGTTCATATCAGATATATTTTCAACTTTAGTTCCTTTTTTTATCCTTATATATTCATGATGCATATATAAATCTATATATTTTAATTGTTTGTAATCTTTATCAAAATGAATCTTAAAGTCTAATTCATTAAACGGAAGCATATTTTTTAATATACTTTTTACTTTTTCTCTTAAAATTATTATTTCTTTATTAAGCATTTTCAAACCTTATTTAATATATTTTTCTACTGCCTGCATATAAAAACCTAAACTATGATTACAGTCTAATTTTTCATTATTAATAGTTACAAATAATTCATTTTTATTTCCGTTTCGGCATACCCTTGGTATTATTTTGTTATAGCTTATATCAATATTTTCATATTGATGCTTTAACACTCCTAAAATGTCATTCATTCTTCTAAACTCATCATCTACATCATTATAATTAATAATAGCTTTAATCATCAGTTTTTATCTCTTTAATATATTTATGAAATTGTAACATCTTTATATAATGTAAAACTTCATTTAAATAATTACTTGAATATAATTTTTTACTGCTTTTGCTATATAAAATAAATCTTTTTGTTTTCTTTTCATATATCAAACAAAAATCTCTGCTTTTACCATTGGCATAAAAGTTTTTTATAGAGAAATAAAAAGATACAGACTGTTCTTTTATATTCTCCATCACAACTATATCTTTTTTATAAGTGAAAAATAATCTAGTGAATATTTGTGATATTATTCTTTTTTCTTTATTCTTCATTATCTTCCTCTTCTAAATCAATAATTATTGGAATACCTCTGAAGAATGCTTTACTTAGACATTTTCTGCATATATTTTTTAAAACTTTTCTATATCTAGTTTTGCATTTTTTATCTTTAACTTTCATTGTAATTTTACATGGAATTAAAGCATTATCAGTTTCCTTTTTTCTTAATCCACATATACAGCAAATCATTTTTTATTCCTTTTATTCTTTTTTATGTATTTAAATAAAGTTTCTTTATTATCTTTAACTTTATATAATATATCCAAAACAACATCTTCTGGTTTTTTATTATTTTTTATAGCAGTTTGATATATAAGAGTTGTATATCCTATTAATATATCATCATAACTACCTTTTATTTTTCCAATAGTTTCATTTTCTTTTGTATTATCAAACAATATAAATGTATCTTTCATTTATAAACCCTAATCAGCAAAAAGCATTTTATTGCCTTCACTATCCACTTTATCACCATCTGCATCAAAGTCCCATCTGTTTATATTATCTTCATCTACACCTGAACTTAATGGATCTTCTTCATTCTCCTCATCTATTCTATAATTTGAATCATCTTCATCTTCTCCGAAAGATATTATCTCATTGTTTTCTTTTAATGTGTCTTCAAAAGATTTATTTTTTCTTTTATTAATTTCTTCTTGTATATCTTCTTTATAATTATCAAGCATTGTTACTTTTTTTAATTCTTCTAATTCTTCAAGAGTAAGTTCTGATAACCTTCTTCCTTGTGTTATTTTATTTTCAAGTTCACGGCTATGATTAAACTTCCTGCCTTGTAAAATATGTTTTGCCGTTTCATTGTAATTATTATCTATATTTTTTATTTCACTTTCTAATAAAGATATTTCTTCTAATTCCTCATTAGAAAGCTGTGTCATATCTCTTCCATTTTTTATATTTTCTATTTTATTATTAAGTTCATGCTCTTTTATATTTTCTATTATTGTGTTTGATTTTTCCGCATTTTTAGTATTGTTATTATTGCTACTTTTCTTTTTTGATTTAGTCATACTTAAATCAAAAATACCTCTTCTATTTAATTCTTTTTTTATATAATCTTTATACCCTTGCTCTAACTCTTCACTATTATACAACTCAATTAATTTGTTATCACTGAATAAATTTAAATATACATTTTTACTAGGTCCATCCAGAGGATATCTTGAATAGTCTTTTTCAGGATATTCACAGTTATTATCAATATTTTCTTTTGTTTCTTTTTTACTAACTTTTGATATAAACCTCTGTATAGCATTCATAACTGTATTGGCTTCTTCTTTATCATCAGATTTGAATGTTATACCAAAAAGTCCGTTATCTTCTATAAAGTTTAGCTCTCTCATTCTTTATTTCCTCTTTTATTTTCTAATTCTTCTTTTTTAATTATTGCTTGACCTATCATCATTAAGAATATATTTGGAGATATATTTTCTTTTTTACTTACAAAATATATAAACTCAGATAATAAATATAAAATATCTTCCCCGTTTACATTTTTTACTTCAATTAATAACTTTTCTTCTGATGCATCTTTTTCCAAATGTATATATTCTCTATCATCTGTTTCCATAACTCACCTCATTAATAATCTTTCTTTTTATTTCCAAAAGCTCCATCTTCTTTTGCTGTTTTTCTGGAATGGCATCTTTTGCACAAAGCCTGCAAGTTGCTCTCATCATAAAATAATGGATCATCTTCGCTTTCTATTCTTTTTATATGGTCCACATGTTCAGCAAAGTTATGGCATTCAGGAAAGTTTTTACAAAGCGGATTTTTATTTAAAAAACTTTCTCTCAATGCACGCCATTTTTTACTTTTATATCTTTTATATGCTTTTTCATTACTTCGCATTATAAACACTCTTTACTTTTGAACATCTTATTTACAAGTTATCAACATTGTTGACAACTTATAAACAATTATTGCTATGCTCAAAAAAGCCTATAATCCGCTAGCTTATAAATAAGCCAGCGGGCTTTTTTTCGCTTTATTGTTGTTATGTTCGCCCACCCGTAAGGGTGCCTACTCGGTCGCTTTCTAATTCCCGAGCCTGTTTACAGTCTTGCAGTTAGGCACCTACTCGGCTCACTTATATTTATTGCTATGCTGTTATAAGCTCCTTAGACTTTTGCATTTCAAGTTCTATAATATTCAAGTTCTTTAATCTGCTTGTAAGCCTGCCTTTGATTTCATCAATATTATCTTTTCTTGTTTTAATATTTAGACTGTTCATTAAGTTGCTGTAGCTTTTATTTGATGTTAGTATCACTGTTTTTTCTAATTCTCTGATTTTATCAAATAGTTTATAATAGCCTTCAGCCGCATAATGAAAACCTACGCTGTCAATATCATCTATCATAATAATATCTGCAAATTTTATATTATCTATTTTGGCATCTATACTTGATTTCAAATCTCTGTCCTGAGCATTTTTATTGAATAAATTTTTATGCATATCTTCAAAAATAGATGCTCTCATATACAATGGCTTGATATCATTAATAGCATATATCTGCCATAACATTTTAAGCATTGTAGTTTTACCTGTTCCGCTTTCTCCTTCAATATATAGAGAGTTCATACTTCCTAAGTCTAAATATTTTTTTATAGAATTGATTAAATCCGTTTGATTAAATCTTTCTGCAAAAATATTTAATGTCATATCATTGTCCAATTGACTAAATGCCATATTGTATTTTTTTATTGTTGTTTCCAGCTCTTCTATTTTCCTTTCCAGCTTACTCTTTTCATCGCTCACGCAATGACATATAATAGGAAGTAGATTTTTTTTAGAAGATGTATCAGGATTGCTGCCTATAACAAATCCAAACTCATCGCATTTTGTGCAGTGAGGGTCTTTGCCTTCTCTTGCCGTTTTTTTCAATTCTTCCAAATGTTTTTTATAGCTAAGAAGGCAATAACTGCTATCCGCAATTTGCAATTTTAGCATACGCTTCATTTATGTTTCCTCCTTTTTCTAATTCATTTAATAAGAAATCTAATTTATCAAGCCCTCGAGGTATTGAGTATTTTTTGTTATCTTCCTGTGTTTTATTTTCTTTATTGGTATTATTTTGATGATTTTCATTTTTTTGACATAAAGCCATTCTTAATAAGTCTTGAAGTTTTAATGAATATCTTTTATTTAGTGGTAATTTTAAGAAATTAAACTTTACTATAGATAATGCTTCATCAAAATTATCATGCACACGTTTTTTGAATATATCAATTAAAAAGCTAGTATATATTTTATGATATTTATGATTGATTTTAACGCCTATTAATTCTTTATGAAGCTCATTATATTTTTCTAAAAACTCTTCCTGCTTTTTATCCTCTTCTTTTTCCTCAGGAGTTTTTTCTTCTTCGCTTTTTTCTTTTTCTTCTTTGATTAATTTCGGAGGCTGTAAAGGTTCTGTGTTTACATCATCATTAAACAAGCTAGGCTCATCGTATTTCTGCTCTACAGGTGCATCCATATTTTGTATTGCTCTGTCTTCTTCAACAAGCATCTCTATAGCTTTTTTTAATCCTGAGAAATTATATACTGTTCCTTTTCCCCTGAATATATTATTTTTATATATATTCCTACTTGAAAAAGTTAAATAGCCTTTTGCATATAAACTCTGTCTTTGTCTGCAATAATGCTGAGTCGTCGGATTGATTTCTTTATCTCTGATTTCTTTTTCTTCTCTCCAGCTCAAACTCATTACAGCGATTATAAACTCAAACTCGCTTGCAGTAAGTCCTAGTCTTTTTCTGTAATAAATTAATGTGTTCGGTATAGAGGTAAAACCTCTATCAAGCATAGCATCGCCATACGTTGATATTAAGTATTCGCTTTTTACTTCTGGTGTTTCTGTAGTCATTATACTGCTCCGCATAAATATTTTTTTGATTTGTTTTCAAATGATTTAAATAAATTTGTATTGCATTGATTTGTTATTTTTTTAACTGATGGATAGTTAAAAGATATGCTCATATTTATATTAAAAAAGTTATAAAAAAACTTTTTATTTGCTTTTATTTTCGAGATTTTTAAAAATTGATTTTGTTTAAAATCTAGTATGTTTTTTACGCATACTAGATTTTTTATTGTGTCGATTTTTATTATGAACGAAGATTTTGAAACCTGTACCGCTTTCCATATTCTTTTGAAATTCGTTAAAATTATTATTTTTTATTATTACTAAATTAGAATTTATTAGCACACACCCAAGCGTTATTTAAATTTAGAATATTACACACCGCACGCGAGGTAAAATTTAGATATATGCTTATTAATAATTGCAATCTAAATTATATATAAATCCTGCTTACCGTGCGTTTTTAAGATAAAATAAATAATAAAAAATTACTCGGCGAAATTTATAAGCTCGCCAATATTTTCTATAGAGCAAATTATCTTATCTCCTTTTTTCATGTATTTAGGAGGATTAAAAGACATTCCAACACCTCCAGGGGTTCCTGTGGCAATTATATCTCCTGCTTCTAAAGTCATACCTTTTGATATATCAGACACTAAATAATTTATATCATGAATCATATATTTAGTATTTGAAGATTGTCTTACTTCATCACTTAGAATACTTTTTATATTTAGTTCTAGAGGTAATTTAAAATCATCTTTATGAACTATGCAAGGTCCCATAGCACTGTATGAATCCAAACTTTTTCCTTTATACCACTGAGAATGTTCTTTTTGTATATTTCTAGAAGATATATCGTTGAATATGCTGTATCCAAATATATAATCATTAACTTCTTCAGGTTTTATATCTTTTGCAGTTTTTCCTATAATTACAGCTAATTCAACCTCATAGTCAAGGCATTCATCTAAATCGAATCTTGCTTTTATTTTATCGCCGAAACCAATTATTTCTATGGCCCTTTTAGAAAAGTATACAGGTGCTTTAACTTCCTTAAAATCTTTCATATCCTTTTTTATTTCACCTAAATGATCACTATAATTCACACCTACGCATATAATATCATGAATTGGCTTTCTTATAGGAGATAATATTTTAACATTTTCTATAGAGTATGCTCTCTCAAAATTTTCTTCAGCATATTTCAATTTATTTAAAATGTCGCTGTTTTCATTGATCATGTTTATTAATTGTATCATAGGGTTATTATTGCATTTGAAATCAGATATTATTTCACTTATAGCAATAACTTTATTTCCATCCTTGCTTAATATACCTACAGACTCCGTATTATTCCATTCAACAAAAGATATGAATTTCATTATATAACTCCGAAAAATATTTTTATTGATATATTAAACTTCTCTATACGATTATCATTTTAATAAAAAATTGAGATAATTTTTAAAGTTTTTTAATCAATAGTGTTTCATACATTATAGTAAATTTATAAATGTTTTTCAATATAACGATAATAAAAACTTGAATATTAAAGAATATAAAATATAATTAGTATCTATTTTTATATTAAGGTGCATATATGGATATACTTGAAAATGTGAGCGAAGTTCAAAGAGAAGGAATATTGCATACCGGAAGTCCGCTTCTTCTCTTAGCTGGTGCAGGAAGCGGTAAAACTTTAGTTATTACCAGAAAAATAGCTTATCTTATTAATGAACTTGAGGTCGCTCCTGAAAATATAATGGCTGTAACTTTTACCAACAAAGCAGCACATGAAATGAAAGAGAGAGTATGCAGTCTGCTTCCAGATATAAAGCCAAGCAGATTATTTATAAGAACTTTTCACTCTGCATGTTTAAGAATATTGAAAGAGAATGCACATTTTTTGGGATATAAATCTAATTTTCTAATTTTAGATGAAGGAGATAAGGCTTCTGTCATTAAAAGAATAATGAAGGAAGAAGAAGTGCCAAAAAGTATAGGACAGAAACTTATAACAAGATTTATATCTAATGTAAAAAATGGAATGGATGACGGTATAGTTTTCGACAGAGATATTTTTGAAAATGTTTATAAAAAATATACAGAGTATGAATTTAATGAAAATGTAATGGATTTTGATGATTTAATTTTAAATACTATAAAATTATTTGAACAAGAAAATAAAGTTTTGAATTATTATAGAAACAGATTTAAATATATATTAGTAGATGAGTTTCAGGACACTAATCCTCAGCAGTATAAATTAATAAAATTATTAACTCAAGATGCAGATAATGATTTAACGGTTGTAGGCGATGATGATCAGAGTATATATGCATTCAGAGGTGCGGACGTTTTGAACATACTTGATTTTGAAAAAGATTATCCTAATACAAAGATAGTTCGTCTTGAAGAGAATTACAGATGTCCTAAGGATATTGTAGAAGCTGCTTTGAGTGTTATAAAAAATAATAGTAATCGTCATGAAAAGAATGTATTTTCTAATAAGCCTAATGAGTTTAAAATAGAAAATTGGATTTGCTATAGTGATTTAGAAGAGGCTAGAAGTGTAGTTAATGAAATAGAATCTTTATTTGATAATGGATTTGAAGCAAGGGATATTGTTGTATTATTTAGGACAAACAGCCAGTCTAGAGCTTATGAAAAGGAGTTAAGGCTTCATTCTATAAATTATAAAATAGTTGGAGGAGTTGGATTCTTTGAACGTATTGAGATAAAAGATTCAATTTCTTTTTTAAGACTTATGACTGGTTTCGGAGATAATTTCAGTGTAAGGCGTACTATAAATGTTCCGCCTAGAGGAATAGGGGAGAAGAGCTTCAGCAATTTTGAAACTTTTGCAAATAGCAGAAAATTAACCCTTTATAATGCTATTGATTATATTGATGAATCAGGGCTTTCTAAAAAAGCTATTTTGAATATAAAGGCATACAAAAATATTATAGAAGAATATGCTGTGAAAATAAAAGAAGATATCATAAATGAAGAAGGTATTCATATAGAATTATTATTCTTTGAGTTTTTAAAAGATATAGATTATTTTTCAATATTTAAAGGCGATGGTAATGAGAGAGTAATAACAGCAGAAGAGAATATTAAAGAACTTTTCAGAGGTTTTTATGATTATAAATCAATGGAGCCTAATGCTACACTCATAACATTCTTAGAGGAAAATACTTTGTACAGAGATTTAACTACTAATGATGATAAAGAAGATTATGTAATATTGATGACTATTCATAATGCTAAGGGTTTGGAATTTGATGTTGTATTTATGACTGGAATGGAGCAGGGAGTTTTTCCTCATTATTTTTCGCTTGAAGAAGAAAATGGTATTGATGAAGAGAGAAGGCTTTGCTATGTAGGCATAACAAGGGCAAGGAGAAAACTTTATCTCACATACTCAAAAAAACGAAGGGTAAGCACTGGTATAATGGAGCAGATTCCTTCTTCATTCTTAATGGAAATACCTAAAAAGTTAATGCTGATAAAAGAAAAAGCTAATTATTATTCTGGAAATTATATGGATATAGATGAAGATGCTTTTGATTATTAAAAATTTTAATTAAATAATATTATCTAAATATAAATTTAATATTAAAATAATACTATGGATAATGGTAAGTATTATTTTAATTTTTAAACTTACTAACGCACGGTGAGTAGAATTTCATATACTATTTAAATTATAATTATTAATTGGCGTATATTTTATGCGTTGTGTAAATAATAAATTTAAATACAGCTAGGGTGGGATTAAAAAAATCTAATTTACGTAATAAATAATAAAAAGTAAAAATTTTATATTTTAATAATAGACCTAAAGGGTGGGCAAATGTAATTAAATTTTAAAACTTAATTTACATACCCCGCCCTTTATTCTTTGGTATTTTACTATGAAATTTTAATTTTGCTTTACCTAATATCTATTTATAAATATTAACACCCGCACAAGCTTTCATTAGATTTATAATATACCCCTATAGTTATATCATAAAATTTGATTTTTTTTTCTTTCATGCTAAAATATAAAGTAAACATAATATACAGGAAGATTAAAAGCTATGAAAGAACTGCCAAATTTAATTACATTAATAAACTCAATCAAAAGTGAAATTTGCTATTCTTATATAAATAAAATAGTAGCCATAGATAAACAATACAAAGAAATGGAAGATATAGAAGGACAGAAAATAATAGATGTACTCAGATACGGAGGATATATGCATTTTCAGTTTTCTCAAGATGCTATGCTTGTAGATTTAGGGCCAAACGGCTCTTTTGTATTAACTGAAGATGATGATTATGAAAACAGTATATTAAAATTAGAAACAGATCATGGTAATTTCTTCGTTGTAGATGATGGTAAAGATAAGAATGAAATTACTAAAATAATACCTATTTGGAAAGATTCTACTACTATGCCTCAAATAGGGTATGATCCTCTTACTAAACAATTCAATTACAATTTATTTTGTCAATTATTAGCGGATAATGATACAACAGTAGAAAAACTTATAAAAAACCCATTAATATTGAGCGGAATAGGTAATGTATATGGTGATATGATATTGAAGAAGGCATCTATTACTAAAAAAACTAAAACATCAGATGTAACTAAAGTAAAAGCAAGAGAAATATTTGATGCTATAAAACAAGTTCTAAGAGAAGCTTCTGGAAATACAGAAGAAGATGACGGAGATCCTTCAGAAGAGGAATAATTTTGTAATTTTTAAGTTATAAGATAATAAAAAGCCCTGAAATAATTTCAGGGCTTATTTTTTATAGTAAATTAAATATTAATAGAATAATTCAGGCTCAGCTCTTCTTTTAAACTCATCTTCCAAATCATGCTGATGGTATAAGAAACCTTCATCATCATAATATCTGCAATGCTCAGGACATTTCTTAATACAAGCACCGCATTTTATACATTTACCTACATATTTTGTAATATCTTCGAAATCAATTGAAGCCAAAGGACATACATGAGCGCAAGTTTTGCAATTAGTACATTTTGAAGTATCTACTTTAGGTTTAACCTTTAATATATCTATAGCATGTTCATTCTTGTCTTTAGGCATATAATAAGGACGAATAGGGTCATTTCCTCTAACCTTAATAGGTTCTTTAGGAATATCAGTCATATTTTTGATTTTTTCAACAACTTTATCAACGAATTCAGCGGCAATAGCCATATCTTTATCATCAGGTCTTCCAGCACCAAGCACATAAGAGAAAGCATGTTCTCCTATAAATCCAGCACCTGCTATAGTATAAAAACCATTTTCCTGCATAGTATTTCTAAGCTCAATTAAAGAATCATCGAAATTTCTGTTTCCATATAATACAACCGGAATAGCTAAAGCTCCATTAGCCTTGATATTATTCTTGTAGTATGGAAGCATTACATTAGGTATTCTTCCGGCATAAGTAGGAGTTCCGCATATTACCAAATCATTTTCTTTGAACTCCAATATACCTTCTCTTTTCTTTGGTAAAGTAAAATTATACTTTTCAAATTCAACATTAAGTTTCTTAGCTATATTTTCGCCTATATAAGAAACTATCTTTTGAGTAGTACCTGTGGCACTATAATATATTGAATAAACTTTGTCAACTTTCATAATAAACATACTCCCTTCATGTATTTTTTACTATATAATAATTTATTATGTAAATTTATTTGAGTAAGTCAATAGCAAATAGATAAAAAAGTATTTAATATCATATTTACATATAAAATAAAAAAATATTCATTTAAGTATTGACTTTTTTTTTAATTATTATATAATAATTAAATCTAAAGAATAATTTTCTTGAGATTTAGGGGCCAGTAGCTCAGTCGGTTAGAGCAGATGACTCATAATCATCGGGTCCGGGGTTCAAGTCCCTGCTGGCCCAATACCCTAAAAAACATCATTTATCATATTTACACATTACAGGCTTTTATTTTAACCTGGCTTATTTAGCAAATAAGATTTTTTTTATAAATAAAACTTTTTTCTATTATAAATATAAAAAAATCAGTTTTCTTAATTATTTTAAGTGACTGATTTTTTTATGCTCTATTTAAAGTTACATTTCTTGTAACTATTAAACTGCCGCTAATCTTTTCAGGTAATTCTATTTCTATAGAATTATTAGAATTAAATTTTATATGAAAAATATCTTCTCCAAATTTCATATCATAATTATCTTTGTCATAATCAGAACCCAAAGATATACTATGACTTATTTTACCAACTATAGGTGCTATAGTGCTTACTTTTATTTCGCCTTTTTCGTCTATTAAAGCTTCTATATCTATATCGAAACTAAGAAAATTTTTTATTGTTGCATTGCCTCTGTAAAGGCCTTTTCTATCTTTTAATAACATAATATAATCCCCGAATAATTTTTATATAAATATAATAACATTTTTTATGAAAAAAGACAAATTTAAAAAAGTGTCTAATATTGTAAATTACATAAATAAAGACGGATTTTTCTAAAATATTAGAAAATCCGCCTTTAATATTATAAAATCAATTAATTTTATTATTCAGCTAATTTCGCATAATAGAATTTATGGGCTCCAAGAGGATCAAAAATAACATCAGATAACTTTTTACTAATCATAATAGGGTCAGTGTAGAAATAAAGAGGTATCAATCCCATATCTTCCATAAGTATATCTTCTGCCTCATGCATAGCTTTCATTCTTATATCCTGATCTATTGTTGACATGGCAAGCTTCAATTTATCATCATAAGCTTTATTAGAGTAGCCTCCATTATTTTGTATGCTATAGCTTAAGAATACGCCTAAAAAACTCATAGGATCATTATAATCAGCTATCCAGCCATGACGTGCTATAACATAGTTTTTTTCTTGTCTTGTAGTTTGGAAAGTAGCCCATTCTTCCTGAGCTATAGTAGAGTCTATACCAAGACCCTCTTTCCACATCTGCTGAACTGCTTCAAATATTTGTATATGCTCTCCTGAATTTGATTTGAACTCTATAACAGGGAAATTTTCACCATTAGGATAACCGGCATCTGCTAGAAGTTGTTTTGCCTCTTCTAAATTCTTTTGATGATCTTCAGGTTTTATACTGTAATAATCACCGCCTACCTTTCTAAAATCTCCATCAGCTCCTTCAACATCATTTACTCCGCTAGGAACCCAGGCACTTGCAGGAAGCTGTCCGGCTCTTGTTACTTGTTCTACTAGATAATTTCTATCTATAGCTAAAGTTAAAGCCTTACGAACTCTAGCATCTTTTAATATTTCATTAGTGATATTCAAACAATAATAATATGTACCCAAGTAAGGAGAAATATGCATTAAACCTTCGCTTTTTAAATTTTCAATATCCTGAAGCGGAGGATTATTAGCAAAATGCAAAGAACCTTCTTTTATACCAGCAACAGCAGCAGTACCATTTTGCATAAGTATAAATACCAATTTTTCAGGAACTATATTATTAACATTCCAATAATTAGTATTTTTTACAACTACTATTCTGTCATCTGTTCTTCTTTCTGTCATTATAAAAGGTCCGTTTCCTATATAAGTATCAGGAGAGAGTGTCCAATTATCTCCATTTTCTTCTATCATATCTTTTCTAACAGGATAGAATGTATAAAAAGCAACTAGCTCTAAAAAATAAGCCGTAGGGGCATTCAATTTTACTTCCAAAGTTTTTTCATCTATAGCTTTAATACCTAATTCAGAAACTGGCTTCTTGCCAGAATTAATGTCCATAGCATTTAATACAGGTTCAAACTGATAAGCATATTCGCTTGCAGTAACAGGATCAACCACCCTCTGCCAAGCATAAACAAAATCCTCTGCTGTAATCTTTTCACCGTCAGACCATTTAGCATTATCTCTTATATGGAATGTATAAGTAAGTCCGTCTTCACTTATATCCCAGCTTTCAGCAACGCCTGGTACTATTTTATTATCCTTATCTCTTGTAGCAAGTCCCTCAAAAACATGCTGAATATAGATATTAGCATCTACAGTAGAATTTAAAGCAGGATCTATAGTTTTAGGCTCAGGTCCCACATTAATATATATAGCTCCTTCTTCATTTTTCTTTCCGCCGCATGATATAAATAATAGCATCATGCTTACAGATAAAATCATAATTAGAATCTTTTTCATAGCTGTTATCCTATATATTTTTTATTTAAAAGTATTATATTTTATATTAACTATTAATCAATGATTTTTTTTACATTTAAACATATTTATCTAAAATAATTAATCTACTCATAAATTTTATACTTTATATATAAGAAATTATTTTAAATTTCTTCAAAAATGTATGATTTGTATTATATGTTAATTTACAATTAATTTACAATACTATATTTTTTGTAAAATTTATTTAAATTTACCTTTACAAAACTTATTTAATGTGCTATACTTTAATTATAAGGGATTAATAAGGAGGTAATAATATGAAAAAGTTAAGTTTAATGGCTTTAGTATCTGCCTTTATTATGACTGCCAATTTATACTCTTTTGATTTAATAGAAGATACTTTTGACTTTATTTTTGATGATTT
The DNA here is from genome assembly GCF_001049755.1 of Brachyspira suanatina. Lineage (NCBI taxonomy): Bacteria > Pseudomonadati > Spirochaetota > Spirochaetia > Brachyspirales > Brachyspiraceae > Brachyspira > Brachyspira suanatina. Next base: position 279,167 of record NZ_CVLB01000003.1, read on the forward strand.
AGCAAAAATAATTGGTATTGTAGTAATAATAGCAGCGGGAGTATATGTATTCAAAAAATATGTTAAAAAAGATAATAATTCTGATGACAGATAATAAAAAATAATGGGAGAAAGTAAGTAATGAAAAAATTAGGATTAAAAGCTTTTATTTTCAATTTGATTATGGCTGCAAATCTATACTGTTTCGATTTAATAGATGATGTAGATGATTTTATTGAAGATATAATAAAGCTTATACTCATGGTTGTTGTAATACTAGCCGTGATATACTTTATAAAAAAAGTTTTGAAAGATGATAATACTTCAGGAAAGATAAGAAAGAGTGATAGGGATGATGATTACAGAAGACCAAGCAGAAGAAGAAAAGTCAGAAGAAGAGATGATTATTATGATGACTATGATGATGATTATGATAGCAGAGTAAGAAATGATAGGCATTATGATGATTATGAAGATGATTATAGAAATGAAAGAACTAACAGAAGAGAAAGAATAAAAGAAGATGATATACAATATGAATATGATATGAGAGATTATGACAGAAGAGAGAGAAGACTTCCAAATAATATAAAAAGCAATATAGACAGCAGAGAAAATGATCCAAGATACGAAAAAGTTTATGAATTAAAACCTGAGTATAAATTAAAAGATGATAAAAAAAGAATAAGATAATTTATTTATTATAAAGGAGGAATCATGAAAAATAATATAATGTCTGTTGTAAAATCAAGAAAGTTTATAATTATTTCTGCTTCAATAGCTGCAGCTGCATTATTTATAGCGGCAATAAGATTTTTAGGTTTGCAGTATTATATGTTTTATTTGATGCATGATTTTGATGAGTTCTTAGAGGCATTATTAAAGATAGCAGTTTTCGCTGTAATGGTAATGTTTGCTATTGTTTTATTTAGAAAAATAGATTCAAAAGATAATAAAGAATCAAAAGCAAATGAAGCTGAATCTAACAATAATGAAAAAAAAGATCTTATAGTTGTTAAAGAAAAAAATAATAAATCTGCTAAAGGTCTAATCATATCTATGGCTGTAATTGCTGTATTAGCATTGATAGCATTATTCATATTCTCTTCAAGGTTCTTTGGAATGCATTATATGCTATATAATTTAGATGATATTATAGAAGGTATTTTCCAATTAGCAGTTGTTGTAGCTGTTATAGGTTTTGGAGCTGTATTCGCTAAAAAAGTTTTAGAAAAATTATAATTTAATAGTATATTATAAATATTAGAAATAAATGCGGCAGAGTGTATACTTTACCGCATTTTTTATTATTTATTAAATAACTTTATTAAAGTTTTAAACTCCATTACATTTCCCGCCCTTTAGGTTTAAAATGCGTATAGTTATTTCTGTATTACGCTTCTGTTTAGCCTTTACTGCTGTTATGACATCCCCCCAAGATCTTTTTTAAATTTATTGCTGAACCTAGATTATTTGTATAATAAAATGCAATCTGCCGAACGTACATTGTACTTTGAATAAAGAAAGGCAATACCATTCTGGAAGTACGCACGATGAGTACTGTAATTTCTAAGTAGGCAGAAAGATAAAATGAATTAAACTTTTATAGTAAAATATTAAAGAAAAAAGTATTGGTAATTAGAATAAATTAAAAAGCCTGCATTTGATTCACACAAACACAGGCTTAGTAATTCTTATATTATAAATATAAATTAAAAAATCTTCTTAACTATTATAGTTTCATCTCTTCCAGCACCTACTGAAACAATAGATATATCTGTTTCAATAACTTCGCTCAATCTCTTAAGATATTTTTTAGCATTTTCCGGAAGTTTATCATATTCTCTTATGTATCTTGTACTAGTTTTCCAGCCTTCAAACTCTTCATAAACAGGCTCAACTTTTGAAAGTATATCTAAATCTGCAGGATATCCTTCCAATATTTCACCATTATATTTATAGGCAACACATATTTTTAATTTATCCAATTCATCTAATATATCAAGTCTAGTTATGGCAATAGAATCAAGCCCATTAACATAAGAAGCATATTTAACAACGCAAGCATCAAGCCATCCGCATCTTCTTGCTCTTCCTGTAACAGTACCATATTCACCGCCTTTATCTCTTATGAACTGACCCACATCATCAAAAAGCTCTGAAGGGAAAGGACCTTCTCCAACCCTTGTAGCATAAGCCTTAACTACACCAATAACATTATCAATTTTTCTAGGGCCAACTCCTGAACCTGTACAAGCTCCGCCGGCAGCAGGATAAGATGAAGTTACAAAAGGATAAGTACCATGATCCAAATCAAGCATAGTAGCCTGAGCACCTTCAAATAATATATTTTTCTTTTCTTTTATAGCTTTATTTAATATAGTAGTAGTGTCAGCAACATAAGGTCTTAATCTATCAGCATATTCTAAATACTCTTTTAGTAATTCATCATAATTAACGCCTTCATGATTATAAAGTTTTTTGAGTAATTTATTTTTTAGCTCAACATTAAACTTTAATTTTTTAGCGAATGTCTCTTTATTCATAAGATCAACTATTCTTATACCCAAACGGCTTGATTTATCCATATAGCAAGGACCTATACCGTTTTTAGTAGTGCCTAGTTTATTTTCTCCAAGGTCTTCTTCCTGAAGCTCATCTAAAATTTTATGATAAGGCATAAGAACATGGGCTCTGTCTGATATTTTAAGATTTGATATATCAACTTTTTTTTCTATTAATGAATCTATTTCACTTAGAAAAACTTTGGGCTCTATAACCACACCATTACCAATTACACAAACTTTATTTTTATGAAGTATACCGGAAGGTAAAAGTCTTAATTTATATTTAACATTATCCACAACAACGGTATGACCGGCATTGCTGCCTCCTTGAGAACGAACAACATATTCGCAATTTTCAGCAAGATAATCAACTATTTTTCCCTTACCTTCATCACCCCATTGAGTGCCTACAATAATTACTGAAGCCATTTTTAACTCCTTATTCTATTATTAAAAAATAGATATTTTATGAAAATTTTTGTAAAAATAAAAAATTTCTATAAAACACACAAGGGCTATTATATTAATATTTTTTAAGAATTTCAAGCGAATTTGATTAGAAATTTCTATTCATAATAATGCTATGTTGATAATTTTATAGTATGAAACAATCATTTATCATAATGGTATTTACAAGATGTTATTATTAATTGATTATTTTATATATGATATACAACAATTTTTAAGTTTTTTAATTTTTATTATTTGTGGGGACTATCCCCCACACCCCCACTTCTTTTGTTGTCACAAAGAAGCAAAAAGACTGCAATTTTCTATATTAAAATTAATTATTATAGAATATGTATAGAATTCTAAATCATTTTTTATAATCAATACCATTTTATTATAGAACTCTATAATTTCATTTTTATTATACAATACCTATTAGTAACATTATACAAGAGTTCAATTTTAAAACACCAATAAACTATATATTGTTTTAATATTTTTATAATGCTTTATAATTAAGTATATTTTAATGTAAAAAAATATTTTGGATTATTTTATGACTAAAGAATTAAAAACAAAAATACAAAACCTAATAGAAGAAAAACATTTTGAAGAAGCAATAAAACTATGCGATGAAGCCATTGAAAAAGATGATAAAGATGAGTATGCATACTTTCTAAAATCAAATTGTTATTTTGAATTAGAAGATTATGATATTGCAATAGAAAATTTGAATAAGGTAACAGATTTAAACCCTAATAATGGAAATGCTTATTTTAGTAAAGGCTTTTTTTATTCTATTTTGAAAAAATATGAAAAATCTATTGAGAACTATAGTAAATCTATAGAACTAAATCCAAATAATGAAAATGGATACATTAGCAGAGGTTTTATAAAATCAAATTTAAAAATGTATGAAGAATCTATAGAAGATTATAATAAATCTATAGAATTAAATTCAAATAATGAAATAGCCTTCATTAGCAGAGGGTTTTCAAAATTAAATTTAAAAATGTATGAAGAAGCCATAAAAGATTTTAATAAAGTTATAGAATTAAATCCAGAAGAACAAAGTGCATATCTTAATATAGGAGTATTAAAATCAAATCTAAAATTATATGAAGAGTCCATAAAAGATTTCAATAAAGTTATAGAGCTAAATCATAAAGATGAAAAAGGATATTTTAACAGAGGACTTTCTAAATTAAATTTAAAAATGTATGAAAAAGCTATAAATGATTTTGATCAAGTTATAGAATTAAATAATAAAAATGAATATGCTTATTTATTAATAGTTTTTGCTCAAATTAATTTGAAAAAATATATAGAATCAATAAATTATATTGATAAAGCCATAGAATTAAATAATAATAGATATTGGTACTATTTAAGATTTCTATCTAAAATAAATTTATATGAATATAATGAAGCTATAAATGCTATAAATAATTTTATACAATTAGATAAAAGACATTTAAAAATACCATGTATAATATTAATATTTCAAGCATTAGAAAAATATTATAATGTAGATAAATTATTTATATTATTAACTGATATTAATAATAATAATTTATGGGAAAATGAACCAATAACAAATTTAATTTCTCGATTTGATGAGAGTAAAAAATTTGATGATAAGCTTAAAGAAAATATAAAATATCTTTTATTATACGAATATTTTTTACTTAAAATTTTAACTTTTGATACTGAAGAAGAAGATAATATAGAAATATCACATTACACTTCTTTAGATATTCTGCCATTATTATTAAATGTTAAAGGAAATACAAAAGAAAGCGGAAATATAAGAATAAATAATATAACAACTGCTAATGACCCTAAAGAAGGAAAAGTTTTAGAAAGAATTTTAAATAAAAATAATATAAATATAAAAATAGGAAATGATGAAAAAGCTTTAACATTACAAACATCATATTCAAGAAATAAAGATTCTCTTACAATGTTTAGACTTTATGGTAAAAAAGAAAATAAAGAAGCTACAGGGATATGTTTAGTTTTAGATAACAAATATTTTAATAATTCATATACTTCTCCTTATTCTTATGAATATGAATCAAAAATAAATTATGAAATTATTAAAGAATTAAGAAGCAGCATAAAAGTTGATGAAAATAAAACTATTAATGATATTGATAATGAAGAAATAGTATTTATACAAAAAAGAAATTTATATTGGGTGCTTTATTATAATGAGAAAGAAAATCAGCTTATTTATAATAAAGAAAAATCTAAATATGCAAGCAATATTATTGATTTAAATGATTTGAATAGTCCTAATTATAAAGCAGAGTTAAAAGAAGATGATAAAAAAGAAGATATGATTAAATATGCATTTGCAAAAATATTTCATTATACAAAAGAGATTAAAAAACAGATAGAAGGAAGTGAAATTTATAAAAATATTAAAAATCAATTATACAGCTATTTATTTGAAAATATAAAATACATAATAAAACATGAAGCATTCTTTGAAGAACAGGAACTTAGAATGCTTGTAACAAATGATTATAAATCAGATGAGATATCAATTGATAATGATAATAAAAAACTTTATATTGATTATATAAAACTTTTTGATGAAAATAATAATTATATAAAAGAAATAATAATAGGCTCTAAAGTAGAAAATAATGAAGCAGTTGCAGAATATATAAGAAAGGTACTTCACTCAAAAAATACAGAGATGAATAAATTGGATGATATAAAGGTGAGCATATCAGAAGCCCCTCTCAGATAATTAATTATAAAAATATATAAAAAATTATCTTGAATACATTTGACTGTTTCTTGCTTTGTAGCTATTCATAAGCCTGTAAACCTCATCAGGATTCAAAGCCTGTTCTACATTGATAGTAACATTCCAAATATCGCCTTTAGAAAAATTTTGCTCCTGAAGTTGAGCATTACTTTGAACGGTGATTCTTCCTGATTTATTGCTTACAAGTTCAGCACCCATTTCCCCAACTATAGCAGAGCCTCCGTCTGGAATAGTGTATCCTGTTGTACCGAATGCAAATTGAGGGGCTTGAGGAGGATTAGATTTTATTGCATCTAATGCATTGGCTGATGATACTATACCTGAAGCGGCAGAAATTGCTGATGATATTGCAGTTGCTGATATTATAAGCCCAGCTGCAAATCCTGCAGGACCTCCTTGTGCAAATGAAGCAGCAACTCCCAAAGCTGATTGAGCTATGGCAAGAGAAGGTATTAAAACGGCATCCGCTATTGCTTTAGATTTTTCCATCTCTGCAAGTTTTACATTATTATCCCACTCAGCATAGGATTTATTGTACTTTGCTTGTGCTAATTTTTTTTCTAATAATTCTCTTTGATTTTGTATTTCTTTTTCTTTTTGTAAATCTTCTTTTTCTTTATCCTGTTTTTTCTTTAACTCTTCTTTTTTTATTCGTATAGCTTCGGCACTCATAGCATCTTTATTTTCAATTGCTAATTCTAATTCTTCATCGAGCCTTGCCAAATAGTTCTCATAATCTTCATCATCTTCTGATTTTTTATTTTCTTTTAATTCTCTTTGATAATCATCGAACTCTTGAAGTTTATTTTTAGCTTCTTTGATTGCATTATCATAAGAACTTAAATCATAATGAAAAAAGTCAGAAAAACTTGCACTTAAATCTTTATATATACTTGATACGCTTGAAATAGAATCTTTTATGCCGTCAGTGAAATTTTTTATATTAATACTTTTAATGCTTTCATCAAGATAGTTTATAGATGATGATGTATTATCTATTGCTTTATTTGCTTCTTCTGCTGAGATTGTAAAGTCATTAAATTTATTTGCTGAATCATTAAAAAACAAAGAAGATTCAAATGATGAATTTATTTTTTTTATACTATTTTCTATATTTTGCAATTCTTTATTGGTATCGGAAATATTTTTGTTTAGATTGTTATTCATATTTATAAACCTCTTTTATTAACTTTCTGTAAATAACTATAATTAAAAACCGCTGCTGTTTAATATTCTCTCAAGATTTTTTCTTCGCTCTTCCTGATTATATAAATAATTAGTAAGATTGACATTCATCTTCGCAAGTTCCAAATCTATATTAAGAGAATTCTTTTCAAATTTATAATCTATAGTACGCACATTCATATCAACAACTCTTGAACCTATATCAAAAAAGCAAATGAATTTATCATATAAAATATTGCCTCTTTCTGAAGTTATTATAATATTTCTTTTATCATAACCTCTAACATCAAATACACCAAATCCATTAGTAAAATACTTTCTTTGAAAATGCTCTTTGTCTTCAATTTGAAATACTGCTGAAACATTTTTATTTTTTTCTTCATCTTGAATACCATCAGAAAAAAATATTACTATCTTTGTAATGTTATAACTTTGATTGCAAATCTGTTTATAATATCTGTCTATATCTGTAAGCGTAACTGACTGCTGCTGTTTATAATTTGGATATTTTCTATATTCTATACTTGCATCAATGTCTATTATATCCGATGAATAAACTTTATTTAATCTGCTTTCTGTTTCTGTGAAATCATTAAAATCTATAATCTGATAAAAATTGTTAGTTGGCTTTAATATGCATTCTATACATTCATTAATATTTAAATCATAATTTTTGCTGTTAAGAGTTTTTATTTTAACAATTTCTTTTTTAGTCTGATTAGTTAAAAATTGATAAGCGAACTTATAAGCTAAATCATAATTTTCTAATTTATATTCTATTTCAAATATATCAGTTTTTATTCCAATCTCTTTTTCTAATGGTATTTGAGGATATAGTTTATCGGCACCAACTATTTTTGGAAGTGTCCTGTATACTTCTTCTTCATTGCCTTCATCATCTGTAAGAGTATCTTTCATTTTAATAATATAACGGCTAACTAAATCTGCAGAATCCTCTTCATATTCACTATCTGAAAAATCATTATTATGCCAATTCAATTTTTTAGTAGGTATATCAGAAAATTCTTTAAAATAAAAATATCCGTTAAAATCTACTCCCCAGCACCAAGTATCAGATAAATTTTCTTCTACTTCATCAAGTATATCAGAAATATTTTTTCCGCTGAATGACATTGTTATTTGTTTATCATTATTAAGAGTGATATTTTTTTCATCGAATATTATACCCATCTCTTCAATTTTTTCTCTTAAAGATAAAACTATATCCAATGCTCCTTTAGTTGCTTCTAATATTAAATCTCCCTGTATATATTGATGAAGTAGTTTTCCCCATATTGGAATAATACTTAAATTAAGTCCTGCATTATCTATACTTTCCACATATCCTGCAAATCTTTTTTTACCGTTTAAATAATATTCAACTTTATCATTTATATTAAAATAATTAAGAGGCGTACTAAAACTTACTTTGCTTACATCGCCTCCTCTTTTATTAACTTTAAACTCATAACTTAAATAAGTATTATAGCCATTTTCTGAATATATATTTCCATTAATTTTTATATAAGTACCTAACTCTTCAAAATTAATATAAGGAGATGGAGGAAGTTTATATATTTTATTTCTCAAAAAATGATAAGGCATTTTTTTCATCATATTAAAAATTCCTTTTATATTAATATTCCCCTTTTATAACTTATAGAAGCCTTAACACAAGTTTGATTGCTTTCCAAATAAAATATATTATTACCAACATTTAATTCAGGCTGAACTCCTTTATAATTATAAGATACTCCATTTACATTTAATTTCTCACCGTCAAAATCAATATTATAAACTCCGTTTCTTAGTTCTGCATTAAATTGTATTCCAAAGTTCTGTCTATTAGCAAATAAGAATTCCAATGCCCCGCCTACAACTATAAACTCTAAATTAAAATTCACAGGAACAGGTACTAAACTTAATGATTTATAATTTATATCCTGTTTATTTTCTTCTGTAATAGGTAATTCATATTCCTCTTCTTTTTGTCTTAAAAAAACTTTGTCCAATGCTTCAAGTGAAATATCTATCACCCCCAAATTATTTATATATTTTATATTATATCCGCCAACTGATTTCATAATATATTCTGCTTCATAAACTTCATCTTCAAATATAGTTCTTATGAAATATCTTTTAACATTACTAGACAAAATCATGCTTGTATATTTAGCATATTGTTCTTCTATTCTTACCCAAGAACCTAATTCATTTTTATATTCGTAAATAGGAATTCCTATATTAAAAGCTCTTCCGCTTACGATATTTCCTATACCTGTTTTTATAGAGTATGATCTGTTTCCGTCATTTACTTTATAATCAGTTTTTATATCATCAGACTTTATACTTTCTACTGTATTTATAATATCAAAAATCTCTTCTGAATATTTATCTCTTACTATCAGTTTAAAATCAAAAGCCATAATAAAAACTCCTCATATATTTATACTAATAGTAAAAAATATAAGGATTTATAAGCATTATTAATTCTATGATTTAAAAAATTTTCTTTAAACGCACGGTGAATATATTTCTATTTTTTATTTAAATTAGAATTATCAATAAACTTATATTTTAAATTTTGTTTATCGTGCGTTTGTAGTTTTTTAATTTTAATAAAAACTTGGGTGGGTGCTATAATTTCTAATGAAGCAATAAAGAAGTTGAAAATAAAAATAACAAAATAAATTAAAAAGCATAAAGGGTGGGCGAGTGTAATTAAATTTTAAAACTTAATTTACATACCACGCCCTTTTGTTTTTTCTGCTTAGTTTTGAAATTATAATTTTAATTTGTTTTGATGCTGAATTAGAAATGTTAACGCCCGCCCAAGTGATTATTAGATTAAAAATATATTCAACGCACGTTTAACTAAGATTTAATTTCAATGAATAATTTGAAATCGAAATAAATTTATATTTTTGGCTTTACTCTCCGTGCGATATATGAGAATTTAAGAAATAAAAAAGCATCAGGTAATAAAAATACTTGATGCTTTGAATTCAATTTTTATAAAATGATTTTAGAATGAAGCGAAACCATCATCAGTCATACCATTTGAAGTAGAAGAATATGTAACTCCAAATTCATCGTTTCTTACTGTAGTATTATCCTGCTTTTGAGATTCCATAGCTCTTGCTCTTTCTACAGAAGGCGGAACTTTTAATTCTTTTTTATTATTTTCTTTTGTTATATTTTCTTTTTTTGGAGTTTCTCTTTTAACATTATCTTTTATATAAAAATCTTGTTTTTTTGTACTTTCATATTTAATCTCTTCTTTTTTAGTGCTTATATTTTCTTTTATCTCTTTTTTAACTTCTTTTTTTACTTTTGTTGTATTATCTTTTTTTAAGTCGTCTTCACTTAATTTAAAGAAACTTACAGTATCTTTAAGAACATGAGCCTGTGCAAGAAGTGATTCAGAAGTATTCGCACTTTCCTGTACCAAAGAAGCATTATGCTGAGTTACAGTATCCATTTCAGCAACGGCTCTGTTAACCTGATCTACTCCTGTCTGCTGTTCCATAGCAGTAGCACTAATATCCTGCATTATTCTGGCAGTATCTTCTATTTTCTGCTGAATGTCTATAAATATGTCTTGAGATTGACGGGCCGTTTCTGTGGCTTTATTAATTTTTTCATTTGTGTTGTCAACTAAAACAGTAATGTCTTTAACAGATGACTGAGTAGTTTGAGCTAGATTTCTAACTTCAGAAGCAACAACCGCAAAACCCTTACCTTGATCTCCTGCTCTAGCTGCCTCTACTGCTGCATTCAAAGCAAGTATATTAGTTTGAAATGCTATATCTTCAATTATTTTAGTAATGTTTTTAATCTTAGTACTTGCTTCATATACTTCTTCTATATTTGTTGTGGTTTCAGCAATGATTTTTCCGGCATTTTCTACAGCCTCTCTTGAAGCAACCATCATATTATTTCCAGCAACGGCATGGTCTGTAGATGATTTTATTGTAGAAGCCATCTCTTCCATAGAGCTTGCAGTTTCTTCAAGACTTGCTGCCTGCGATTCAGTTCTTCTTGATAAATCAGTATTTCCTTGAGATAATTCCTGAGCAGCTTTTACTATATTATTAGAAGCGGTATTAACATCTGTAATAGTTTCAGCAAGTTTTCTTCTCATACTGACAAAAGATTTTGATAAGACACCTATCTCATCTTTTCTAGGTTTTATACGCTGCTTGATATTGCTTAAATCACCTCTCTCTATTTCCTGAGCTTCTTCAACAACTATTTCAAGAGGCTTGGTTATAGTTCCAATAAATAAACTTACAAATATTGCAAGTGCCACTATTGATATGATTCCAATAATAATTGTTGCTATTATTAATTTTTGATTATGAGCAAATATTTCATAATCCATCATAGCAAGAGCTATTATCCAAGGTCTGCTTTTCATTTTATAATAAGCAGCTGTTCTTTGCTCTCCATTTACATCATAAGTAATTATTCCGCTTCCAGCACCAGTGAATGCTTGTTTATATATAGGATTAATCTTCATATTAGCTATATTTTCATATTTTGAATCCATTATATTGTAAAGGTTTTCACTAGTTATGAATAGTCCTCCTGTAGTTCCTAAATCTATATTAGAAAAATGTGTTTGATGAAGTATAGACCAATCAAATAGAACATATATATATCCTGCATTTTGATTATTACTGTCTTTCACAAGTTTTATAGCAGGCATAGCCCATTTGCCTGTAACTTCAGATTGCATTAAAGTATCTGAAAATATAATTTCTTCTTTATTAGCAGATTCTTGAGACCAAGCATTTGGAATATAATCTTTTAAATTCCTACCTACAAGTGCAGATGATGCGGAATCAGCAATTATATTTCCGTTCATATCAGCAAGTCCCATATTTATTATATAAAGATTATTGTTTTTGAAATTTTTTATTGTGTTTAATAATAATTCTAATGAAGTATCCTGATAACCTTCTAAATATCTGATAACTACAGGAGTTACAGCATAAGTATTTACTAAGGAGCTTTCAAGTCCGAACCAAGTATCTAAAACAGAAGCATATCCTGCTATGGTGCTATTAAAGCCTCCAAGTTTACTATCGCTTATTCCCTTACTTCCTATTTTTATAGAGGATATAAGCATTGCTATTATTATAACTACAACCATAACACATATAACGAAAGGCATTCTAAATGCTAAACTGTTTATTTTCTTCATAAAATTATTATTCTCCAAAATAAAAATTTATTTACAATAAAATAAATATTATTATATATATAGTAACAAATAATTATAATTTTTGATAAATAAATTGCTAAATTTAACAATTTTTTTTTAAAATACAATCTATTTTATCAAAAATTAATAATAAACAATATGTAAGTTAAAAATTAATTATAATGGAGTATGTAAAAACTGCAAAAATAAAAGCTATAGTAAAACATACTATAGCCTTTATTTTTACAAAAATTAAAATATGAAATTATCTATAAGATTTTTCTAATACGCTTAAAACTTCTTCATCTGTAAAATTATGAGGATCGCATTCAAATAATCCGCCCATAGCGAATTTAGCATTTTTAGCTATAGCAGGTAAATCCTCTTTTTTCATTCCATAATCTGAAAGCTTCAAATTATCAACACCGCATGCTTTTTGAAGTTCTACTAATGCATCAACAAAATCCATAGCTTTATCAGCATCTTTTTTACCCAAAGCTTTCGCCATATTTATCATTTTTTCATCGCAGTCATGAGAATTAGCAATAACTGTATAATATTCTTTACTGATAATGATAAGTCCAGCACCATGTTCAAGTTTAGGATAATAAGCACTCATAGCATGCTCCATAGAATGTTCAGAAGTGCAGCTTGAAGTACTTTCTACTATACCGGATAAAGTATTAGCCATAGCAACGTTCTCTCTGGCTTCCATATTGTTTCCATCTTTAACAGCATCAGCTAAACTTTTGCCTATAAGCTCTATAGACTTTAAAGCGAATAAGTCGCTCATCTCGCTAGCAATTTTATTTATATAACCTTCTGTACTGTGGAATAATGCATCAAAACCTTGATAAGCTGTAAGTTTTGGAGGAACTGTTTTCATAAGTTCAGGATCTACTATAGAAAGATAAGGATAAGTTTTTTCATATCCGAAACCTATTTTCTCATTTCCATTAGTTATAACAGTCCAAGGATCTGCTTCTGTTCCTGTACCTGCAGTTGTAGTTATTGCTACTATTGGTAAAGGATCATTTGGTATAGGTTTTCCTTTACCTGTACCGCCGAATATATAATCCCAATAATCGCCTTCATTTGTAGCCATTATAGCAATAGACTTTGATGAGTCCATACTGCTTCCGCCGCCTATTCCTATAACAAAATCACAATTTTCTTTTTTTGCTAAAGCAGCACCTTCCATTACATGGTCTTTAATAGGATTTGGAAGTATTTTATCAAACAAACAATAATTTATATTTGCTTTATCTAATTGTTCTTCCAATCTTTTTAAATATCCGTATTTTTTTACAGATGTACCCCCTGTAACTATTAATGCTTTTTTACCCGGTAATTTTTGTTTATGAAGTTTTTCTAATGAACCGCATCCAAATATTACTTTACTAGGCATATAAAAATTAAAATTCATATTACTACCCCTTATGAAATTAATACCAATATATTATGTTTACTATTATATATCTATAATTCATTTAAATCAAATTGATTTATTATATGCCTAAACAACTATATTTTATCAATTTTGATATTTTGAAAATGTATTATCAACTTTTTTGACGGACTTCATCAAATGCAGTCTTTCGCGAAGCGTGTGCGACAAAAAGTTGACAACATATATATGATGTACAGTAGCCTGAAAATTAAATCGTTTCAGTATATATAAAATTTATGATTATGAGGAACGAGGAAGTTTCTTTATTATTTGAAGATACTTAATAAATCTTCTTATCTTTACATTTCTTTTATTTATGTTCAATGCTTTTTTGTAATAGTCTAAAGAATTATTGAAATACTCATTTACTTCTCTGTGTTTTTTATATTTAAAATAATAGCATATTCCCAGATTAAAATAAATTTCATAATTATTTTTACCGTAATATTTATTTTCTATAGACATATTATAATTGTATATTGCTCTGTCTAAATATTCTTCATCTGGTTTATGTTTTTTATATAAAAGTAAATATATATCTCCCATCAATGAATAGGCTTCTATATTTCCAAGTTTAACAGAACATACAAGATTATCAAAAGCATTTTCTATAAAATACATTTTTGAAGTCTTTTCAAATAAATGTTTTAATATTAAGGCTCTATTATAATTGCATTTAGGATATTTAGGATTTATATCCAAAACTCTGCTGTAGCAATGAAAAGAGTTTACAGCGTATTCATAATTTTTAGTTTTTAAAAATATTTTATAATGCAGAATTCCCATATCAAAATAATAGTCTATATTATTTTTTTCTATATTTATTATATATTCCAAATAAAATAATGAGAATAATGCATACTTTATTCTTTTTGTAATATCAAATAAATGTTTAAAAAAATCTATGCATAATCTTATAGAAAATATATCTATATTCAAACTACTTAAGCATTTACCAGCCTTTATAAGATATTTATTATTTTTATGAATATCATACATAACATTATTTAAAATAAATAAATATTTATTTGCAAGTATTCTATTTTCATGCATAAGATTTATATACTTATCGAAATAATCATTTATTATAATTTTATTATCATATTCACTAAATAATAAAAAATAAATGCTGCTTAATTTTTTATAAATAGTATCTATGCCTACACCAAGATTTAAAGCTTCATTATAATAATCTAAACATTTCATTATATATTCATATTTAGTTTCTTTATCAAAATCATTATTATGAATTTTTAAATTGTATATATCTCCCAATCCTTCTAATGATATCAATGATTTTTTATTATTATATAGTACAGTTTCAAAACAGGATAAACTATTATTAAATATTTCTTCAACATTATAATTGCTGTAAAGATTATTATATAAAAAACCTAAATTCTCTTTTGCAATATAATATGTACTATCAATATCAATAGCTTTAAGATAATTTTTTTCTGCTGATTGATAATTTTCAAAACTGCTTTCAAGTAATTGTAAATGATGAAGAATGGCTAAATTATAATATAATGTTTTATCATATTCATTTATTTCCAAAGCATAATTTAAATTTTCTAAAGCGGTATTAAAATATTTTATATCTTTTTCTACTTTGTATGCTTCATAATAAAGTATTGCTTTTTGGGATAAATTTTTTATATCATATCTAAAACTGTTAAAATGTTTTTCTATATATGATAGAGATAAATTAAAATATTTATTGCTGTTATGATCTTCAATATATTTAAGTCTGTAAAGATCACTTATTGCAATAAGAGAATTTGAATGGCTGAAAAATAATAATGCCTTATTAAAAAATTCATCTCTCAAATTATTATTTGAGCTTGAAAAATTATCTTCCAAACTATTGCTGTATAAAAAATGATAAAAACATCCTAAATTATAATTCATATAATAGCTTAATGTATTATCATTATTTAATTGCCCGTCATTTAATAAAGTTTCATAATCATTAATAACAAATTTAAAATAATTTACATCATCAAAATAGCAAAATGCTAATCTATATAATTCAAATCTATTAATATATGTGTAAAGATAATCACAATCTATGGCAAGTGCTTTATTATAATAAAATAAAGAATTATTAAAATCATCTTTATTTTTAGTTATTGAAAATTTGCATTCATATATATAAGCAATAGAATTTAATATATCAATATCATCTGTATATAAATGATTGAATGCTGATAAAGAAGCGTTGAAATATAATTCATCTCCCGTATTTTTATAGCATAATATATAAAGATAGCCAATAAAATAATAAGCATTATTATCTGTATCCTTAGCCTTATTATAATAATTCATAGCAGAAGAAAAATCTTCATCGTTTTTAGTTAAGCCGTATCTTATGCTGTAGACATATCCTAAAAGATTATATAATATATTATTAGAATTATTAATATCTTCTATCTTTTTTAAAACTGAAACAGCATCATCAGAAAATTGTATGTACTTACTATACTTAAACATAATGGTGTGTAAAAAGCCAACATTAAGTAAAATATCAATATCATTAGAGGAATAATACAAATCTATATAATAATTTATAGAAAGTAAATAATAGTCAGGGTTTTTAGTATGAAGAAATTCTTCTTTATATAATTTAGCTACATGCTCTAAAGCAAACATATTGTCATGATCAAAATCTAAAATTTCTAAATACACTTCTGCGGCAATATTGAAATGCTTTTCTTTTTCAGCATTTGAATATTTGGATTTATATAATGAGAAAATATTATAGCTTAAATTTATATCGCTGCCTATTGTATTCAATACTTCTTTATAATAGTCTAATGCCTTATTAAAATAATTATTATTTTTAGTTCTTACATATTTTATATGATTTAGTATAGCTAAAATAAAATAGCTAATTTCATTATTATGATGAATTATTCTTTCTATATGATCAGACACTATATCATAATAGATATCATCATAATCATAAATATATTTAGTATAATATAGAAATGCGGCTTTATTTCTTGCATATATATTACCGCTGTTTTTTATGAGTATTGAATTTATACTTCCTATAACATTTTCAAAACTTTCATTATCTCCATTATAAGCACATTCATCTATATAGGAATCTATTAATAATTGAAGTATAGCAGTATCATTATATTTAATATTTAATCTTTTATCATTTTTTAGTTTTTCAGTAAAATTATAAAAGAATGAATCATTATTTTCTAATGTTTCAAAATCAAGTTTTTTGAGAAGTGAAAGAGCAGAATCTGCTTTCATATTATGAATAAAATTATAATGATTCATATACTAGTTTTCTGTTTTTATTTTATTATATTCCTGAAGAAAATCATTGGCTATTTTTTTTAATTCTTTATTATATTCTATATTTAATTGTATGCTTTCATCTATGATTTTTTGATTTCTTTTTTCTTTGCACATTTCTATATCTATTTTGATTTTTTCTATACTAATTTTTTGTTTTAATTCATGAAATTTTGGCTGATATTTTTCTTTTAACTTTATTATTTCCTGTAATTGTTTTTCTGTTAAACCTTCTGCATTTATAATAAAATAATCATAATTATCATACGGACAATAGTAAGAAAATAAAAAAGATGAAAAAATAAATAATAATGCAGCAATTTTTTTCATAATTTATCCTCAAAAAATAATTACTGCTTATATTATACATGTAAAAGCAATTTATTGAAATATAAAAAATGATTTTATATAAAAAAAGGAGAGATAATTAATCCCTCCTTTAGTAAAATATGGTTTTATTTATCATGTGAGTTATTTGTTATTTTTTATTTCATTATATTCCTGAAGAAAATCATTGGCTATCTTTTTTAATTCTTTTGCATATTCCATATTCAATTTTAGCGAATTATTGATAATAAGTTCATCGGGATTTTTTTTAGACATTTCCAAGTTTATTTTAGTTCTTTCCAAATACATTTTTTTTCTTAGTTCTGAAATTTTAGGCTGATATTCGCTTTTTAATACTATTATTTCATTTAATTGTTTTTCGGTAAGTGAATCTTCATTATAAATAAAGTAGGTATAAGGTTCATCAGTACAATAATAATTTTCAGCAAATAATGATATAGATAATATAACCGTAATAAAAAGAACCATAATAATGCGTTTCATAGTTTTTGCTCCTAATACTAACTTTTAATTTTATAATTAGACGAATTGAATAATTAAAAGTTCCCAAATATTTAAAATATTTTAAATTTTATCGGCGGTGTGAAGATATTCAATTTAAATATAGCTAGGGTGGGTAGCAAAAAAATCTAATTAGGCAGCATAGAAATAAAAAATATAAATTGCATATTATGGCTATAAATATAAATGGCGGGGTAGTGTAAATATATTTTTAAACCTAATTAAGCAAAACGCCATTTTAATTTTTTGTTTATTTTTATTAATGTACTGCTTGCTTTACCAAGACATTTGAAGTCCAAAGCCTATATATAAATCATTTAAAGTAGGATAATTTCCTATTACACTTTTATCTAAACTTGTTGGAAGCCTTAAAGCTAATAATATATAAGGTTCGCCTGTTACAATATTCTGATATCCTGATACTGGAATGCTGGCATCAAATCCTACTTTTAAAGCTGCTGAATGCATATATTCTTTTGAGTAATAAGTAAATCTATATGAAAGAGAACCGAAGAAATTATCAAAATATATATGGCTCAAATTAAAATGCGAACTCAAATATCCTAAAAGCTCCACATCGCCGCCTAAAAAATAATTTGATTTATATTTTTTATTCTGAACATAAGCGTAAAACTCTTCAGGTGCTTTTACTTCGCTTGATCCAAATACTGTAGAAGCACCATCGAATGCAGTATTAGTATCAAAAGCATAAGAACCATAGAAACTAGCTCTTATAGGTACATATCTAGTTTGAAACTTTGTACTGAAATCTATAGCAAATTTATTGTATCTAATAGAGTATTTAGGTATAACAGTAAGATTTACTAAATCATCTCTATAAGGCTTATCAGTTTGTACTCTAAATATCATTGAAGCTTTTAAAGAAACATTTAATGTCCAAGAAGAATATTTCCAATTAAATGCTGCTGATGCATTAGTTTGAGGATTAACAAATTCAGAAAATAAAGCTCCTGAAACCGAAGGCTCAAGCATAAAATATAATTTATCGCTTTCAGTATTTAGCATAAACTGCATAGCAAGATAAGAGTTTAATCTCCAATAGTTATGAGTAGAATATACTACATCGCTTTTAAATCCAAAGTATAAAGGGTAAAGCAATTTAAAAGAAGTAACAGTTAATTCAGTCTGTAAAAAATTAGAAGGTATATCATATCCAATCCAAATTGAAGCAATATTATCAGCAGAAGGTGAGGCTACCACAGATAATATACCAAGCCCATTGATAAAAAATGGGAAAGTATCGCTCATTTGAGGCAGAGGCACCCACATAGCCCAAGGCTTAAAATATTTAAAACCATTATAATTACCAAGCTCCATTTGAGGAGTAAATTCATATTTACTTATTGTTTTGTCAGTATATGCGAAATTTTTTGTTATGAATGTATTATCAAAATATTTCATAAGCCTGTCAAATTCTGAGAATCTTCCTCTATAATAAACACTTCCATTAGCATAGGTTGGAGATAAAACTCCGCCTGAATAGTCTTTAGTATAAAGCTTCATTTGATTATTATTTAAATCAATTTCACCTAATTTATAAAATCTGTCATTATTATTGTATGAGAAAAGAAGTTTATTATTCGAATATCTTAAAGTTCTTACATAATTTAAAGTATTATCTTTTGTATCAATATATCTTAATGATTTATTATTATAATTGAATATTGCTATATGTTTAATTCCGTTTTCAGTAACTATTAAAGCTATATTATTATCATCTATAACAGTAGGAGAACTATATCCGAAATTATCATTAGCCTGTAATAAAATTTCTTTTTCATTATTTTCGTTTACATATATTAAAATAGAGTTATGCAAATCTTTTGACACACCTATAATACCATTTCTAAAATATCTTGCATACTGCATATCAAACCATTTTCTTTTAGTTCTAGTTCTTTTATTTAGATCATATTCTTTAACTATATATTTATAAAGTCCCCCATTAAACATATAAGAAACTATTAAAGCATAATTGCCGTCTTTTGATATATCCAAGCTTTCAGAATATTGATCTATTAAGAATTCTAATTTCAAATCTTTTTTATTGTTTTGATAGTTTCTTTTTTCTTTGTAGGAATATAAAGCTCCTATATCTCCGTCTATATAATAAACTGTATCATTATAAGAATTAACATCATTTATAAAAGTTTTTTTATTATTTGCTATTAATTCTTCGCTTGGATTAACATTTTCTAATGCTAATGAATTTTGGAAGTCTGCCCATACTTCTATAAATTCCATTCCATAAACTTTCTTGAAAGCTCCGTAAACTCCTGAGTTATAAATAAGAAATGAA
Source organism: Brachyspira suanatina (assembly GCF_001049755.1). NCBI lineage: Bacteria > Pseudomonadati > Spirochaetota > Spirochaetia > Brachyspirales > Brachyspiraceae > Brachyspira > Brachyspira suanatina. The sequence continues at coordinate 299,273 of NZ_CVLB01000003.1, forward strand.
AAGCTAAGACTAGTCTGCATTTTTTTCCAAAACTCTGTATATTTTTCCATTCCGAATCTATCTTGTAAATATTTTGAGAATAGTCCGCCGTATTCATAATAAACATTTCCATAAGGGCTTTTAGTCCAAACATAAGAAGCTTGAATAGGAGTTCTGAAATTTCCTTCAAATATATCTTGCCTTAATCTTTGCTTTACCAAAGGATCATTAGCACGTCCGAAACCTGTTAAACTTTCCATGCTCACAGGGGCACCCTCAATCATAAAAGGCATAGCATTAATATGCACAAATGAAGCCCAATTGCCCAAAACTTTTGTGGAAAGTCCTGTATTTTCTGAGGCCATAGAAAGTAAATGTGTAAGTTCATGTATAAATGCTGTTTCAAAGTTATTATTATAGCTTGTAAGATTTTCATCCATATTTGTATCATATAGTATTAAACTTGAATACGGTATTATCATAGCCACTGAATTAAACATATTTATATCTGGTGTTATTGTTATTGGAATTTTTCCTGCTACTGTGCTATTTAAAATTTTTGAATACTTTTCATATATATCATCAGCTACTTTTGCTAGATTTTCTGCTGTTCTTCTTGATTCTATAGGAAATATTATTTCAAATTTTTTTGTTTGTATAGTATATAGTTTTCTAAATGGTTTAAAAACTTGCGGATAGAGATTAGCCGCTATAATTAATATTAAAGTAAAATATAGAAGAAGTCTTTT